>DATDOJ010000105.1:0-4112 GCA_035293345.1 Bacteroidia bacterium | reverse complement strand
TAATCCATTCAGCACAGAAACAAGTATTGACTATTACATTCCCGAAGCCCTCTTCTGCGACAACGGAAGCTGCCACATCATTTTCTACGACCAGCTCGGCAGAACCATCGAGGAAATAACCGTGCTCAAATCCGGTTTCGGAACAATCAATGTCAGCACCAAAAATCTTCCTGACGGAGTATTCACCTACAAACTTCTTGTCAACGGTGAAGTCATTGATGTGAAAAAGATGTTGCTCCATAAATAGTTTTCAGAAATAATTTTTCTTTTTAAAAACCTCTCCGCAGAATTGCAGGGAGGTTTTTTATTTTCCGGATATAGCTTTGGCATCAGGTGTTCCCCGCCTGCCATTGCATTCACAACTGTCCGAAATATGATGAAGCTCTTAGAGAGTAAAGTTTTTGCCCCGTAGGGGCACAATCTTGGTAAAGAAGAAAGCCATCAAAACAAAAGCGTCCCTACGGGACGGCATTTATACGGGATTACTTTTTTTACCAGGATTTAGTCCCTACGGGACGGACAAGTCAGGCAAGTGATTCCAAAAGTTTCGGACACGTATGCATTGCATTGACTTGAGAGTTGGCAGGCATGTTTTCCCCTGGCGCTTGAAAAAAACAAGTCAGGTCGAAGGACATCGCGGCACATAAATGTTTATTATTTTAACAAAATTAAAATAATCAACATTATTTTTTCCAATTGTTGCTCTTTAGTTTCCAAGTATTGCTCTTTGAACTCCGATTTCTGCTCTTTACACTCTGATTATTGCTCTTTAAACTCCGACTGTTGCTTATTAATATTCCGAATGTTGCTTTTTAAACTCCGATTTATGCTCTTTATACTCTGATTATTGCTCTCTATACTCTGATTGTTGAAAACTAATCTCCGATTGTTGCTTTTTATTTCCCGATTTCAGGTATATTTACAGAAACAATTAAACCCAAAAAATAATCATGATAAAAAAAATTTCGAAAGAGGAATTTGAGAAACTCGAATTCAGCGCACGGGGCACGGCAACCATGACTTTTCACCACATCCACTCGCTTCGGGCAGGCGAGCAGCTCGTCATCGAAGCCAGCGACTGGAAACGCAAATACAGGCCCTCCAAAATGTGCCGCTACTTAGAGAAAAAAAATCCGGGCATCCGATACCGGGTCTTCACCCTTGCCGGAAAAAAGGGATGGGCTGTGCAGCGCATATCCTGAATTGCCATACATGAAGAAGCTGTTTAAAATTTCTTCAGGAGATTTCCAAGTGTCATATTTTGATTCCGCTCAATATGACGCGCGCGTTTAGGTCATATTGAGCAGAGTCGAAGTATTTTGTGGCGACAGCAATTTTTATTATAGAAATTTAAACAGCGTTAAGTTGTACACATCGTTCTCTTGAAAATATCTCCGCCTGTTTCCGCAAGGCGGTTTGAAATCTTTTTCATTTGCGTAAAAGGAATTTATGCTCGTTCAGAAATACGGAGGAACATCGGTGGCGAATGCGCAGCGCATCGCGCATGTGGCACGAATTATTTCGGGCTACAGGAAAAAGAATCCCGACCTGATGGTTGTAGTATCTGCTTTTTCGGGAGTCACGGATGCGTTAATTTCTGCCTCAGCCATCGCGGCAAACCATAATGAAAGTTATCCTGAAATCCTCTCGGAGATTTATTTCAAACACCGGGAAGCGGTACGAAAACTTATCCCTGCGCGTCAAAGAAAAAGGACAGACACACAGCTTCGCGACAACTTCCGCAAGATTCATGACACGCTGCACGGTGTCTTTTTAGTGCGTGAGTTATCTCCCCGAACGCTCGATTACATCATCAGCTTCGGAGAGCGGTGTTCCGCATTCATCATTGCAGAACATCTGAAGTCGAAAAGAATTCCTGCACATTTTGTTGATGCACGTCTGCTCGTGAAAACAGATGACAGTTTCGGGGAAGCAAAACCGGATATGAATGTCACACGGAAGAATATCAGGGAATATTTCAGCAAGCTGAGAGGAGTAAAAGTCGTAACGGGATTCATCGGTGCAACCATGAACGATGAAACCACCACACTCGGCAGAGGCGGCTCGGATTTCACCGCTGCAATTTTCGGAGCAGCGCTCGGTGCAAAGGAAATTGAAATCTGGACGGATGTGGACGGAGTGATGACAGCCGACCCGAGGAAAGTGAAGAAAGCATTTTCAATTCCATCGCTGTCCTATGAAGAGGCGATGGAGATGTCGCACTTCGGTGCAAAAATTATTTACCCGCCTACGATTCAGCCCGCCTACGAGCGAAGCATTCCTCTGCGAATTAAAAATACGTTCAACCCGATGTTTCCGGGAACGCTCATTCACCGCAAACGCACGCACAGTGATTTTCCTGTGCGCGGCATTTCTTCCATTGATGATATTGCGTTGCTGTCGCTGCAGGGAAGCGGCATCGTTGGTGTGGCAGGAATTTCTGCACGGCTCTTCGGAGCGTTGGCATCGGTGAAAATAAATGTGATGCTTATCACCCAGGGTTCATCGGAACACATCATCAGCTTTGCTGTCCGCCCCCAGGATGCAGTGCTGGCGCAGATGGTGATTGACAGCGAATTCAAACTTGAAACTGCTGCCGGAATGATTGAACCGGTGAAACGCGAAAGAGAATTGTCCATTGTTGCAGTCATCGGGGAGAACATGAAAAACACTCCCGGCATTTCGGGGCGGTTGTTCGGTGCGCTCGGGAAAAACGGTATCAGCGTAATTGCCACCGCGCAGGGTTCTTCCGAGTTGAATATTTCCATCGTCATAAAAAAGAAAGACGAAGCGAAGGCAATCAACGCGCTGCACCAGGCATTTTTTCTTTCCGACATCAAAACGTGTCACCTGTTTCTTGCAGGAACAGGATTAATCGGGAAGGAACTTATCCGCCAGATGCTGAAACAATCATCGCATCTGATGCGCAACCAGCGCCTTGAATTTGTTCTTGCCGGAATCTGCAACAGCCGCACCATGCAACTCAGCAGCGAAGGAATGCAGATGAGTGATGCGCTCAAAAATTTATCGCGCTCAAAACAAAAGGCGACCATAAAAGATTTTGCACAGAACATGATTCGCATGAATCTTCCCAACAGTATTTTTGTTGATTGTTCTGCGAGCAGCGAAGTTGCGGATTGCTACGAAGAAATAATCAACCAAAGTATTTCTGTGGTTACGCCAAACAAAACAGCGAACAGCCGCGACTTCCGTTCGTACCTGCGTTTGCAGGAAGTGGCAGCGAGGCGCAACGTGCAGTTTCTGTATGAGACAAACGTTGGTGCCGGGCTTCCCGTTATTTCCACCCTCAACGATTTGCTCGTCAGCGGTGACCGCATTATCCGCATTGAAGCCGTGCTGTCGGGAACGCTCTCATTTATCTTCAACACATTTTCGGCAGAGAAAAAATTCAGCGTTGCTGTAAAGGAAGCCATGAAGCGCGGCTACACCGAACCCGACCCGCGCATAGACCTGAGCGGAAAAGATGTGGCGCGAAAACTTTTAATCCTTGCGCGCGAGTGCGGCATGTATGTTTCCATGAGCGATGTTCAGATTGCTCCGCTGCTTCCGGCTCAACTTCGAAATGCAAAAAGTGTAAACGAGTTTCTGAAACTCCTGCCATCCTTCGACAGTCATTTTGAAAAGATGCGCCAACATGCGGTGGCTGCAGGAAAAAAATTACGCTTCATCGCATCGCTGAAATCAGGCAAACTCAACGTTGAACTTATCACCGTTGATTCGCTGCATCCGTTTTATAATCTCACAGGAAGTGACAATATTATTTCCTTCACTACTGAGCGATACCGTGAGCGCCCGCTGGTGATTCGAGGTCCCGGTGCTGGTGCCGAAGTCACGGCTGCGGGAGTGTTTGCCGAAATCATCGGACTGGGTTCTTATTTGTCATAAGCGCAAATGAAAAATTCTGCGACTGCTTCCGCACCTGCGACTGTTTCCAATCTTGCCTGCGGATTTGACGTGCTTGGTTTTGCCATGCAGGAACCGTGTGATGTTGTTTCAGCTGAAAGAAAAAAAGATAAAGGCGTCAGCATAGTAAAAATAATTTCTCCGTATGGCGAACTTCCCTTGCGTGCTGATAAAAATACAGCCGGTGT
>DATDOJ010000104.1:0-3415 GCA_035293345.1 Bacteroidia bacterium | reverse complement strand
ATCTTTTGCTCCGCAATAACCCATGCTTGCACGTAAGCCGCCAATAAGCTGGAACACTTCTTCAGAGAGTGTTCCCTTGTATGGCACCCTTCCGACAATTCCTTCGGGAACAAACTTGCCTGTGTTGGCGGTACCCTCCTGGAAATAGCGGTCTTTACTGCCCTCACGCATGGCTTCAATGCTGCCCATGCCGCGATAGACCTTGTATTTTCTTCCTTCGTTAATAATCGTTTCGCCTGTTGATTCCTCCACTCCCGCGAAAAGCGAACCGAGCATCACGCTGCTTGCTCCTGCGGCAATGGCTTTGGCAATGTCGCCCGAAAAACGAATGCCGCCATCGGCAATAACCGGAACTCCGCTGCCTTTTATCGCCTGCGCCACCGCATACACAGCCGTGAATTGCGGAACGCCAACACCTGCAATCACACGCGTTGTGCAAATAGAGCCGGGACCAATGCCAACCTTAACCGCATCGGCACCTGCTTTCACCAAAAACTTAGCTGCCTCGGCTGTTGCAATATTGCCAACGATGATTTGCAGTTTGGGAAACTTCTTCTTGACAGCTTTTAACATGTTTCCCACACCGAGAGAGTGCCCGTGTGCAGTGTCAATGACGATTACATCAACATCAGCTTCAACCAATGCCTCAGCTCGCTTCATTGAGTCGGCTGTAATGCCGATTGCTGCGCCAACCCTCAGCCGCCCCAGTTCATCCTTGCATGCAATGGGACTTTGTTTGTATTTCTGAATGTCTTTGTACGTGATTAACCCGATGAGCTTTTTGTTTTTATCAACCACAGGAAGCTTCTCGATTTTATATTTCTGCAAAATACTTTCGGCTGTCTTCAGGTCTTTCACTCCAACGGTGGTAATGAGATTTTTGCTCGTCATGATTTCGGCAACGGGGCGTTTCACATTCTTTTCAAAACGCAAATCGCGGTTGGTGATGATTCCAACCAACGTGTTGTTTCCGTTTACGACAGGAATGCCGCCAATGCGGTTTTCTTTCATCAGGCGTAGCGCTTCGCTCACCAAAGCCGTTTGCGGAAGTGTGACAGGGTCGAGTATCATTCCGCTTTCAGAGCGTTTCACCTTGCGCACTTCTGCCGCTTGTTCGGCAATGCTCATGTTCTTATGCAGAATGCCTATGCCGCCCTGCTGCGCCATTGCAATTGCCATGGCAGAACCGGTCACCGTGTCCATGGCTGCGGAAAGAAGTGGAATGTTTAAGGAAATTTTTTTCGTAAGCACTGTGTTTACATTCACCTGTCCGGGCAGCACCTCGGAATATGCTGGAACTAAAAGGACATCATCGTATGTTAATCCTTCTCCGAGAAAACGTGTGCTGGTGCTACTCATAAGTTGAAAAATAGTAGCGGGCAAATGTAGAAAAAAAAGTGAGGGGAGTGTGAGTGTTACTTCGAAAGAAAACTTTTTGCGGATAAAACGAAGAGGCAATCAGTAAACGGGGCGCTCTTTTAACCGTTTGCCTCTAATTGATTACTGATTACCTTTTTTAAAAGAACCTTTATGGGTAATAAGAAAAAAGCCACACTCCCTCCGTGGACCGGAAGAAGTGTGGTTGAATAAAAATCAGATGTAATTATTCGTTATGCGCCCGGTCCTTTTTTGATTTCCTGAACTTCGTTGCGCATGTCATTGCAAGCGCGTTTCAGGTCCTGTAATTGCTTGCGGATACGCGTTCCGGCAGCGTGGTTTCCTTTTTCATAAAATTTAATCACATCCGGCTCCATACCTGCAAGGATGTTTTTTAGGTTTTCATAATTCTTCATGGGTGAATTTTTTAAGGTTTAAAATTTAGACGAACAAAGAAGTGAATAATTTTGATGTTTTACAACTATTATCAGAAAAAGTTATCAATAAGTTATTGATATGTAAAAGTTAACAGTTAATCGTTATCCGTTATCAGGAAAAAAAGAGCGGATAGTTAACCGATAAGTGATAAATAATGACGGATAATTTCAAAAGGATGCAATTTTATCCGAAGCATATTCACCTGCCTTTAGCTTAACGTATGCTTTTTTGAAAGCGTCTATGGTGTAAGTAACATCTTCGAGCGTGTGAACGGCAGTCGGAATGAGCCGCAGCAAAATGATTCCCTTGGGCACAACCGGGTAGACAACCATAGAGCAGAAAATGTTGTAGTTCTCACGCATGTCATAAATGAGTTTGGTTGCTTCACCGATGGTTCCGTTTAAAAACACAGGTGTAACAGGTGATTGTGTTGCACCAATTTCGAAACCGGCTTCTTTAAGGCCGCCTTGTAAAGCATTTACAATTTTCCAAAGGTTGTCTTTCAGTTCCGGTTTCGTGCGGAGGAGTTCTAAACGTTTCAGCGCGCCAATCACCAAAGGCATAGGCATGGACTTGGCGAAAATCTGCGAGCGCATGTTGTAGCGGAGATATTCAACCACCTGTGCGCTGCTCGAAATGAATCCTCCGATGCTTGCCATGGCTTTGGCAAATGTTCCGAAATAAATATCCACGCCTTCCATCACTCCCTGCTCTTCGTGAGTGCCCGCCCCGGTCTTTCCCATCGTGCCGAAACCATGCGCGTCATCAACAAACAAACGGAAGTTGAATTTCTTTTTAAGCGCGACAATATCTTTTATGCGTCCCATGTCACCGCTCATGCCGAAGACGCCTTCGGTTAAAACCATAACAGCACCGTTTGTTTCACTTGTGATTCGTGTGGCGCGTTCAAGCTGCTTTTCCAAACTGGTAATGTCGTTATGAGGATAAACAAAACGCTTTCCCATGTGTAGGCGCACACCGTCAATGATGCAGGCGTGGCTCTCGCTGTCATAAACAATAACATCATGGCGGTCAACGAGGCAGTCAATGGCGGAAACCATTCCCATGTATCCATAGTTGAGAAGAATAGTGTCTTCTGTTTTCTCGAAATCGGAAAGTTCGGCTTCGAGTTTTTCGTGCCAGCCGGTATTGCCGCTGAGCATGCGCGCGCCCATGGGTGTGCCCATGCCGTACTTTGCTGCTGCTTCCGCATCTGCTTTGCGCACTTCAGGATGATTGGCAAGCCCGAGATAATTATTCAAACTCCACACGAGCTGCTTTTGTCCGCGGAAGAACATGTGCGCGCCTATTTCGCCTTCAAGTTTTGGAAACGTAAAATATCCGTGCGAATCCTTGGCATGCTGCCCGATGGGTCCGCGGTTTCTTAATAGTTTTTCAAATAAATCCACGATAAATAGTTATCAGTTATTGGTTATTAGTTATACAGGAAATTCTGAGAGCGAAAGTAGGGAAATAGTAAACTGAAATACTGCTTAAAACATATTTTTTTATATTCCGAGAATTCAGAATAGGGCAAAAGAGTTCTTGGATGGTATTCTGGATATACAGAACATGATAAAAGAGTTCTTGGATAGCATTC
>DATDOJ010000103.1:0-8233 GCA_035293345.1 Bacteroidia bacterium | reverse complement strand
AGAGGGCGCGCGGGTTTCATATTTTCCAACTGCATGGCGATGGACTGCGCTTCGAAGATTCCGATGATGACAGGAATCCTGCGCTTGCCTCCGGCTTCACCAAGCAGTAGCACATAAGCAGCCGTTTGCGTGTCGCTGTTACGGAGGTCTATGATTTCGAGCCGTACTTTCTGGTTCTTTGCCACAATTTCGCGCTGAAAAATTTTTTCTAAAAGTAGAACTTCGCAGGAATAAAAAAAAATTTAATTCTGTCCGGCTTTGAATACCTTTGCCGCTTCAATCAGTTTCGGCACCACTTCGAAGGCATCGCCCACAATTCCATAGTCGGCTGCTTTGAAGAAAGGCGCTTCGGGATCTTTGTTAATGACAACAATTACTTTCGATGAACTCACGCCAGCCAGATGCTGAATGGCTCCTGAAATTCCAATGGCAATGTAAAGATTCGGACCAACGGTGATTCCTGTCTGCCCGACATGCTCTGAATGCGGTCGCCAGTTTGCATCCGACACGGGCTTGGAACAGGCGGTGGCAGCGCCAAGAATTTCGGCAAGCTGTTCCACCATACCCCAGTTCTCCGGTCCCTTCAAACCCCTTCCACCTGAGACAATAATTTCCGCATCGGGCAAAGAAACTTTTGAAGTTGAACGCACAGTTTCTTTAACCATAAGTTTGAAATCATCATTTTTAATTGCCGGAGAAAAATTTTCTACCTGAACCGTTTCAGATTTTTCTTCAACCTTGTATGAGTTGGGAATAAGTGTGATTATCTTTTTTGCCGAAATCATTTCCACATCGGCAAATGCTTTTCCGGAATATGCAGTTTTCCTGACAATAAAACTTCCTGATGTCTTTGGGAGTTCGACAGCACCTTCAACAATTCCTGCTTTCAGTTTCACAGCAAGGCGGGGTGCTATTCCACGTCCGCCAAAACTTGCGAGCATCACAACAACGTCAGCATTTTCTTTTTGTGCGGCCTCCGAAATCGCGGAGGCAAATCCCTGGACAAAATAATTTTTGAATTGCTCACCAGAGACCTTCAGGATTTTTTTCGCTCCGTATTTCGAAAGCTTACCAAGTTCATCATCTGCTGCATCGCCAATGCTGACGGCTGATAATGTTGCGCCAAGCAAGTCAGCAATGGCACGCGCGTAAGTCACCACTTCGAAAGCTGACTTCTTGAATTTTCCTTCTGAGTTTTCTGTATAAACTAAAACCGCCATGGTTGTTTTTTTTGAACGCAGATATTCATGATGATTATGATAAAATATGATAAAGAATATCTGCACAAATCATAACCATCATAATAATCTGCGTTCTATTATTCAAATTATTTTTTTCTCTGTATGTAATAACTCCAATAATTTTCCCGGTTCGGCAGCGTCAACAAGTTTCACGCTGCTTCGTTGGGCGGGTTTATCGTAGCCGATAACTTTTGTGTACTCATCTGCGGCAACCGGCTCAACAACAACCAGCGGTTTTGTCCTCGCTGACATGATTCCACGCATATTCGGAATCCTCGGTACGGCAATACTCTCTGAACATCCGGCAACAAGAGGAAGAGCGCATTCAAGCACTTCTTTTCCGCCTTCAATCTCGCGTTCGACAACTGCTTTTCCGTTTTCAACTGAAATTGTTTTTGCAATGGCAACAGAAGGTATGTTGAGCATCTCGGCAATCATGGAAGGGACAGACGCGCTGTTAAAATCAATGGACTCGCGCCCGCAAAGAATTAAATCGAAAGAATTTTTCTTTAGATATTCTGCAATCTGTGTTGCAACAAACATTGCCTCTTTCGGATGAGCGTTGACACGAACAGCATCAGACGCACCAATGGCAAGCGCCTTGCGTATGGTGGGTTCGGTGGCGATTTCTCCGACATTAATCACCGTTACGCTTCCACCTGATTTTTCGGTCAGTTCCAATGCCCGTGTCAGCGCAATTTCATCATAGGGATTGATGATGAACTGAACGCCTTGCGTAATGAAGGACTTATTATCGGGAGTGAAATTTATTTTTGTGGTTGTGTCAGGTACGTGGCTGATGCAAACGAGAACTTTCATGGTACGAATAACGAATTATGCGAATGAAAAAATGTGAGGCGGACAAAGATAAAATTTTATCTATGCTTATAATGCAATACACATAACAGACAGCGTTAGGTCAGAAGACATTGTTGATATATTTCAAGGTGCCAATAGGAGGTAACAAATAACTTCCTAACTTTACATTCGTGAATCTTAAACCATCACTCCTCTATTTCATCTAACCCTCATTAAAAAATTCTCCCGCCAATGAACAGAAGAGATTTACTCACCCTCGACACACCCCAGGCAAAGAAGCACCAGGATTTCTCCAACACCGACCGCACCTCTACAGGATTAACTCCCTACACCGGTCCGTGGACTCTTGCGGAAGTGAAGCACCTCATGCGGAGAGCCATGTTTGGCGCTCCTAAAGTTGATGCCGATTATTTTGTGAATGCCGGAATGGTGAATGCAGTGGCTCAACTGCTCACACCATTAGCTGCGCCTCCTTTGCCATTGTACACCTTTACATCACAGTACAACGACCCTAATGTTCCCTTCGGCTCAACGTGGGTGATGGCACCGAATGACCCGAATGCAGTATTCGTGCGTTCAAAATCTTTCAAAGCATGGTGGACAGGGCTTATGCTTAACCAGGGGAGAAACATCACGGAGAAGATGAGCATGTTCTGGAGCAATCATTTCTCCACGGAGGTGAACACGGTGAATGAGCCGCGCTACAGTTATGCCACCAATGCGTTGTGCAGGCAATACGCGCTTGGAAATTTCAAGACGCTCACCAAACTCATCACGCTCGACCCGGGGATGCTGAAATATCTTAACGGGTATCTTAACACTGTCAATGCACCTGATGAAAATTACGGACGCGAGTTGCAGGAATTATTTACGGTGGGAAAAGACGCCAACGGAGTTCCGTATTATTCCGAGAGCGATGTGCAGGCAGCTGCACGCGTGCTCACGGGTTTCCGCGTCAATGGTTTAAATGTTACTTCATACTTCGACCCTACGCGTCATGACACAGCTAACAAACAATTCTCCGCCTTCTATAATAACACAGTCGTGACCGGTCAATCCGGTGCTGCAGGCGCGAATGAACTTGACGATATGCTCAATATGATTTTCGCCACTAACCAGGTAGCGCTTTTCATGTGCCGCAAACTCTACCGCTTCTTTGTTTACTACGAAATTGATTCAGCCGCTGAAGCGAATGTCATTGTTCCGCTGGCAGCCATTTTCAGAAATAATAATTACGACATCATTCCGGTTCTCCAGACATTACTGAGCAGCGAACATTTCTATGACGTGCTCAACCGCGGCTGTCTCATCAAAACACCGCTCGACCTCACCATTGCTCACTGCCGCGACTACGGAGTTGTATTTCCCACCACTGCAAATCTTGCGGGGCAATATAATTTGTGGTACAAACTGCATCAGCAAAATGCGTTGCAAACACAAAGCATTGGCGACCCGCCCAATGTTGCCGGATGGCCCGCTTATTACCAGGAGCCGGTTTTTCACGAGCTGTGGATAAATTCGAACACGCTGCCGAACAGAAACCAGTTTACAGATTTAATGCTCACATCAGGATACAATAGTTCAGGCGATAATTTCAAAACGGATATTGTCGGATACACAGCAACGCTTGCCAATCCTTCCGACCCGAACATGCTCATCCAGGAAGTGATTGACCGCCACTATAGCCAGGACGTTTCTCAAAACATAAAGGACTATCTCAAGAGCATTCTGCTCAACGGTCAGATTACTGATAACTACTGGACGGATGCCTGGGTTGATTACATAAACGCTCCGACCAACATGACTTATTACAACATCGTGCTCACGCGGCTGCGCACCATGTATAAGTACTTCATGAACCTTTCCGAGTATCAACTATCCTAAACAACAGAACCATGAAACGCAGAAAATTTTTATCCGCACTCTCAGCAGTGTCCGTTGTTCCCGCTGTACTCGATGGTTTTTCAATCCGTTCGTTTGGCGCTTCCCCGCTGTTGCAGGCGCTGGCGGCTTCGACCAACAACGACCACGTGCTTGTGCTCATCCAGCTCAGCGGTGGCAATGACGGACTCAACACCGTGATTCCGCTCGACCAGTATTCATTGCTTTCCACTGCGCGGAATAATATTTTGATTCCTTCTTTCCAGGTGCTTTCGCTCAATGGAAATCCGCAGACCGGTTTGCATCCTTCCATGTCAGGCATTCAGCAGCTTTTTAATAATGGTCGTGTCAATATTGTTCAGGGCGTGAGTTATCCTTCGCCCAACTTCTCTCACTTCCGCGCAACCGACATCTGGCTCACTGCCTCTGACCATGACCAGTCATTATCCACCGGCTGGGCGGGGCGTTATCTCGATTATGAATATCCGAATTATCCTGTCGGTTATCCCAACTCTACTGTGCCCGACCCGCTCGCCATTGAAATCGGTTCATCTGTTTCGCTCGGTCTGCAAGGTCCTGCTGTGGGAATGGGATTTTCTATCACCGACCCGACAAACTTTTACAATCTCATCAACGGAATACAAGACCCCGCTCCCAATACAAACTACGGACGCGAACTCACATACATCCGCCTTGTGAACCAGCAGTCGCAGGCGTATTCAGGTGTGATTACAAACGCGGCAAATAATATCACATCGCAGTCACCGTCATACCCGGTTCAGGGATTGAATAATCTTTCCGACCAGTTGAAAATTGTTGCGCGGCTCATCGCGGGCGGATTGCAGACAAAGATTTACATGGTGAGCATTGGCGGCTTCGACACGCACTCATCGCAAGCCGACAGCGGAAGCCCCACCACAGGAAACCATGCCGACCTTCTCGCAAAACTCTCCGTTGCCGTTTCCGCCTTCCAGGACGACCTTAGCTATCTCAATGTTGACGACCGCGTAATCGGAATGACCTTCTCCGAATTCGGCAGAAGAATTATTTCCAATGGAAGTTTGGGAACCGACCACGGTTCGGGTGCGCCAATGATTCTGTTCGGCAATGCAGTGCAGAGCGGAATTCTCGGAACCAATCCTGTCATTCCTTCCAATGCAAATGTGAATGACAACGTGGCGATGCAGTATGATTTCCGTTCGGTTTATTCCTCGGTGCTCAACAAGTGGTTCTGTGTTCCCGCGGCAGACCTCAACCAGATTATGCTGCAGAACTTCCAGGTGCTGCCCGTGATTCAGGATTCGGCATGTGTTGTGGGTGTTCACGAACTGAACCAGAAAGCGGGAGAGAGTTTGGTTTGGAATTATCCGAATCCGTTTACGTCTTCCACTTATGTCACATTCAAATCGGCAGGCGGGCATATTCTGCTCCAGGTATTTACAACAGAAGGCAAGCTCATTAAAACATTAGCCGATGGTGAGTATGCCGAAGGCACTTATGAAATATGGTATGAAAACGAAGGGCATCCTGCCGGCACCTACTACCTGCGCCTCCAGAACGAATCGCTTCAACAGGTGAAGAATATGATTGTGGTGAAATAGAGTTTTATTTTTTTTACGTACTTCCTTTTGCTTCTCCATAAGAATCCCGATAGTTATCGGGATAAAATCCATAAAGATAAAGCAGCCCACCCCGATAGACATTTGGATAAACTCCAACTAACGGCAGCTTTTTTTTGAAAAGAAAATGGAGCTTTATCCAAAAACCTTGTTTTTATCAAAATATCGCGCCATGCTGAGCAAAGCAGATGGTTTGCTGAGCAAAGTAAACGGTTTGCTGAGCAAAGCAGACGGTTTGCTAAGCAAAGTAAATGGTTTGCTGAGCAAAGCAGACGGTTTGCTGAGCAAAGTAAATGGTTTGCTGAGTAAAGCAGATGGTTTAAGTCATAAAGCAAGTGGTTTATGTCATAAAGCAGATGGTTTAAGTCATAAGCCCTTTTATTTTGCTAAAAATGGCTTTTCTGTTTTTCCCGTAGATTAGGGGCAAGGGACAGGGGACAAGGGACAAGTGGCAAGTGAAAATGATAAAGTGATTGGTGATTTGTCCAAAGGACACCATGCGGAGAAAAACACGGTTGCGGAGCACCCTCCTTTGCTGAAGCTACAGAGGGTAAAAGGAAAAAGTTATTGCTGATTTGAAACGTGATTTGGAAATGCAGAGGAAAGAGAATGGGTACTTGGCGGAGATTAATGAACTGTTGAAGAAAAAATAATTTGTCTGAACTGTGATTTAGCTGATTGAACTGATTACAGGATTAAAAAAATGTAACCCGCGAGAGCGGAGTTTTGTTTTTGGGAAAGAATTACTTTTGGAAAAAACATGTCAGATGAAAAGAACATCTGACAGCACAGAATGGAACTCTTAGTTATTCAGAAAAAAATATTTGAGATTCGCGGACAGCGTGTGATGCTGGATTTTCATCTGGCTGAATTGTATGCGGTGGAAACCAAAATGCTGAAGCGTGCGGTAAACAGAAACATAAAACGATTTCCTCCCGATTTTATGATTCAATTGACAACTGCTGAGTATAATTCTTTAAGGTACCAGATTGGCACCTTAAAGAGAGGACAACACTCCAAATATCTTCCTTACGCTTTTACACAAGAGGGAGTGGCAATGCTTTCCAGCGTATTGAAAAGCAATAAAGCAATTGACATAAATATTTCCATCATGCGGGCTTTCGTGTTTACCAGGGAATATGCTCTTTCACATAAAGACCTGACTGAGAAACTGAAACAACTTGAGCATAAATATAACAGGAAATTCAACGATGTGTATGAAGCCATCAATTACCTGATGCAAAAAGACAAACAGGAAACAAAACAGAAGAAGCGAAAGAAAATCGGTTTCAAACTACCCAAAAAATAAAATTACAGAGCACCCGCCTCCGCAAAAGCTACGGAGGGTAAAAGGAAAAAGTTATTGCTGATTTGAAACGTGATTTGGAAATGCAGAGGAAAGAGAATGGGTATTTGGCGGAGATTAATGAGTTGTTGAAAAAGAAATAAACTACGAGAAAGAATTACTTTTGGGAAACAAGAATTTCAAGACGAAAATACTCACATCATAGAAATGAATAAACTCCAAGATAGAATTATTAAATGAAAAAGCAAGTAAAACAAATCGGGGAAGCTGCATTGTACGTTGGGGCTGCTTTGGCAACCCGTCTTTTAGGAGAAGGTACGGAACATTGGACCGATACTGCTAAATTACCGGGAATTGCTCCAGCGGTAGCAGGAGGAATTTTAACTCTTAGTTCCCAAGTATTTACAAGCCGTATTTATGATAGTTTTAAAAAGACTAAAGAAAGTTTTAGTGTTGATGTAAATGCTGATTTGGAAAAAGCAATATTAAATGCTTATAAAAATTCACTTTCTCAAATCAAAGATGATATCATAAATGATTACAAACTCGGAGAAACTGGAAGGGAAAAAATATTCAGGTACATTTTTAATATAGTAGATAGCAAATATGATGACACAATTGATCTTGATCACACCTTTTTAACTCCGATTTTAAATGCACTTAAAAGTGAGAAAATTATTGGAGAAATGTTGAAGGAGAACGAACAATTAAATCCTGATGACTTTTTAAAAAAAGTTATTAAAATAGCTACTCCTGATTATGATAAAAAAGACGTTAAATATCTTAATGATTTTGTAAACGTTGTTTGTGAAAAATTTAAAAATTATTTCCGTCATTATTTCCGCCAGGAACTTAAAAGGGAAGAGAAAGCAAAAACCGTTTACTTCACTCACTTATTAGAAGGAATTATACTTAATACAAAAGATATAAAAAAAGATTTTTCTGTTATTCGTGATTTTGCGGTACAGGGCGATTTGAAATTATCGGAATTACTTAGTTCAATTAAGAAAGGAGATGATAATGTTAAGAAGTTAGAGAAAATTCTAAATAATCATCAACATCAAGTTGACAAGAGATTAGATTCAATAGATAAGAATATTAAAGAATTAATTGCCCCATATTTAGATAAACAAATTCGCAAAAAGTCCTTTAGCACAAGCAATATTTATCATTACAAATATCAATATCTGAATTTTGTTGGGCGCCACGAAGAAATGAGCAGCTTGTGGAATTTTCTGGCAGATAAGGATGAGAATAAAAAATTTATGTGGTGGATGATAACTGCTCCCGGAGGGATGGGAAAGAGTCGTATAGCACAGAGATTGTGCATAATGGCTAAAAATTACAATGCAGGATTTTTCGAGTTC
>DATDOJ010000102.1:0-7532 GCA_035293345.1 Bacteroidia bacterium | reverse complement strand
GAGGTTGGTGATAAGGTAATAATTTGTGAGTATAGCATAGGCATTCTTACGCCTACGAACTTCAATATCTCATTCGAACAAGTATAATTATCAACATCTTAATGCTTATTTTTACTTTTTTAATTTCGCAAGAGGTCTATTGAAGCGGTGACAGTATCTATAGATGAGAAATTGGAAATTTATTCTTTATGACATTTTAGGAAATAGAACGGAGCAATTTCAAATTTCAAATTTCAAATTTCAAATTCAACGCGGCAATTTAACAAGCGGAATCTACTTTTACCAAATCCTCACCGATAATAAAATAATCTTATCCGGAAAAATTATTGCCGAATAATTTTTTTCTTTTTCTGATTAGTGGCATTCCGCATTCTCGTGTTATATCTTTGCCTGCATCATGCAGGACATTGAACCTTTCTACAACTGGCGCGAACTATACATTGCTTCGGAAGACGAGCGTTCTCCGTTTTACGAGCGGGAATACAGCGAGTTTGTTTATAGCAATACGATTTACAATTTCTATATCCATCCGCAGTGGGACGAATTCGGCTCCACCACACTTTACACCAAAATTCTTTTTGCCGACTACGAGCGCAGGTTTGCCGTGATGGAATTCATCGGTGAGTGGAACGACTGCCTCCACAACGACATCATGTTTCTCAAACGCGACATTGCTGAAATTATGGTGGCACAGGGCATCAATAAATTTATTCTCATCGGTGAAAATGTGTTGAACTTTCATCCTTCGGACGATTGCTACTATGAAGAATGGTTTCAGGATGTGGATGACGGGTGGATTGCCGCTATCAATTTCCGCGAACATGTACTTAAGGAATTTGAGAATGCTAACATTGATTATTTTCTGCTCACAGGCGGTGAGCTTAATGATTTGAACTGGCGCGCTTTTAATCCATATCAATTACTGGAGCAGGTAGAGAAAGTCATGAAGCATCGGTTGACGGCATGAGGTTTTTATCTGCAATATTATTTTTCATATTTCTGATTTTATTTTTTTTCAGTTGTAAACAGCAGAGAAAAAATTCTTATGCCGAAACTTCAGGCAAGGCATCCTACTACGGTGGCGAATTTCATGGCGACACCACAGCAAGCGGTGATATTTACGACCAGAATGAATTTTCCGCTGCACATTTGAAGCTGCCATTCGGCACTTTGGTTTTAGTTGTAAATGAAAAAAACAAAAAGCAGGTTGTAGTAAACATCAACGACCGCGGACCTTACAACAAAAAAAGAATTATTGATTTGTCTGTTGCGTCTGCAATGAAAATCGGAATGCATGAAGCCGGAATTGCCCGGGTAAAAATTCTTCCGCTGAATTTTCTTAAGCGGACAATTCTTGCTGACTCTTTGATGAAAGACGGGGAAGTCCGCGATTGTTTTGGCAACAAGAAGAAATTATCTCCTATGAATATCCGATTGTGGCAAACTGACAATATCAGTCATGCATTTTACCTAGCAAGCACCATTGTGCTCGATGATGGAATTGATTCTGTCTATGTGAAAGCAGCGGGTAACGGACGGAGCAGAAGATACAGATTAATTATTGGCGGTATTCATAAAGGAAATGAGGGAGTAAATTTATTCAACAAACTTCGGAACGAAGGGTTCCTCTACGCACAGCCATCTTTTTCTTTAGCGGATTAATAGCTGGGACACTTTTCTTTCAATCGGAAAAGTGAAATTATTTTCATTTAAATCTTTCAGGGGAATCCAACGAAATATCTGGGCGCCTTCGTTCTCCTCCGGAAAGTCAAACTGTTTTTTTGCACCAGGAATTTGTTCCGGCTCGGGAATAGTGATGAAATAATAAATGCTGATGACTTGTTGCTTGCTGTTGAATGCAGAGGGCTGAAAAAAATCTGTTGTATAAAAATGCTCCGTCACATCAACTTCCTGACCGAACTCTTCCCTGCATTCCCTCTTTAAACATTCAATAGCCCCCTCGCCAAACTGCAAACCGCCTCCCGGAAATTTTGTGATGCGATGTCCATATCGAAGTTCGTCAGTAACCAGAATATTATTTTGGTAAATGCAGATTCCGTAAACACGGACATTGAAAATATTTTCGGGCATAAAGAATATCAGCAACAAAGTAACAAAGAAGTATGAACATCGGGGCGCTCTAATTTACTCTTGCTTTTACTCTACCTTTGCCTCACATTATTATTTCCCTTGAATCTCCTTTCAGTAGAAAATCTTTCCAAGCAATTTGGAGAGCGGAAACTTTTTTCCGGCATCGGCTTCGGCATTGCGCATGGGCAGCGTGTTGCATTGGTTGCTGCTAATGGTGCGGGAAAATCCACGCTGCTGAAAATTCTGAGCGGGCGCGAAATTGCCGATGATGGCAACGTGACTTTCCGCAACGGCATCCGCGTTGCGTTTCTTGAACAGGAACCGGAATTTAATTTATCCGATACTGTTTATCAGGCATTGTTTCACTACGAAAATGAAATGATATTTGCCGTGCGCGATTACGAAATTGCTGTTGAAAAAAATGAAGAGCAACCAACGACTGTTCACCAAAAAGAAATGGAAGAAGCAATGGCTCGGGTTGACGCGCTGAACGCCTGGAATTACGAATCGACCGTGAAACAGGTTCTCTCTCGCCTTAATATACATCACCTCGACCAGCCGCTGCATTCACTTTCCGGTGGTGAATTGAAACGCGTGGCGCTTGCACGAGTGCTCATCGAAGAGCCGCAGCTTCTCATTATGGATGAACCCACAAACCATCTTGACCTCGACATGATTGAATGGTTGGAAAATTATTTTGTGCGGAATAACGTAACGCTGTTTATCGTTACGCACGACAGGTATTTTCTCGACAACGTATGCACGGATATTCTTGAACTTGAGAATGGAAAACTGTACAGCTACAAAGGCAACTATCAATACTTCATTGAGAAAAAAGCCGAGCGCGAGTTCAACGAGGCACAGGAGTTTAACAAAGCAAAAAGTTTATTCGGGCGCGAACTGGAGTGGATGCGCAAGATGCCGAGCGCGCGAAGAACAAAATCAAAAGCACGAATAGAGGACTTCCACGAACTGAAAGAAAAAATTTCGGGCAGAAGGAAAAAAGAAGAGATCCAACTCAATGTGAAGATGAACCGCATCGGGGGAAAAGTTATCGAGATGAAAAAGGTGTACAAAAGTTATGGCGGCAAAGCAATGATAAAAGGATTCGATTACACATTCAACCGCTCAGAAAGAATCGGGATTGTCGGGAAGAACGGAGTAGGCAAGACAACTTTTCTCAACATCATCTGCGGACTTGAAAAACCCGATTCGGGGAAAGTGAATATTGGCGATACCGTTGTGTTCGGATATTATTCGCAAAAAGGATTGCAGTTGAAAGAAGACAAGCGTGTGATTGATGTGGTAAAAGATATTGCCGAAAATATTCCAATGAGTGACGGAAGCAAAGTTCCCGCGTCACAATTTCTTCAGCGGTTTCGGTTTCCTCCGGAGATGCAGTACACTCCCGTTTCTAAACTCAGCGGAGGAGAAAAGAAGCGGCTCTATCTGCTGACGGTGCTTGTCAAAAATCCCAACTTTCTCATTCTCGATGAGCCGACCAACGACCTCGATTTGATTACGCTGAGCACACTCGAGGAATTCCTTGCGGATTTTTCCGGATGCCTGCTCATCGTTTCACATGACCGTTATTTTATGGACAAACTTGCCGACCATCTTTTTATTTTTGAAGGAGAGGGTGTCATCAGGGATTTCAACGGAAATTATTCTGAGTTCAGGGAGGATGAAAAGAAAAAAGAAAAGGAGGAACTTCGCATAAGCAGGAAGGAAAAAGAAAACAGAACTCTGAGCGCAGACAAGAAAAGCAAATCCAAAATCACCTATAAAGAAAAGTTGGAACACGAGACGCTGGAAAAAGAATTAGCTGCTCAGGAAAAAAGAAAAGGAGAACTTCTCTCGCTCCTCGACAGCGGCATCACAGACCACGAGGAACTTCTTCGGTTGTCTAATGAAATGCGGGACGTGATAAAGAGTATTGAAGAAAACTTTTTACGCTGGATGGAGCTAAGCGAAAAGGCAGAAGTAACAGAATGAAAGCAGCATCATTGAACGAACTTCAGAAGGAACTGACAACGCTCGAGCCGAAGCGAGTATTAAAGTACTGTGTTCGCCTCATGAAATACAAGAAAGAAAACAAAGAGCTGCTTACTTATCTGTTGTTTGAATCGCATGACGAGGAATCATTCATAAAAAAAATTAAGGAAGAAATGGATATGCAATTCAGTGAGATGAAACATCTTAGTATTTATCTGGAGAAAAAAAGTATCAGGAAAATTCTCAGGATGATTAATAAATACATCCGCTACTCAGGAATAAAAGAAACGGAAATTGAATTGCGAATTTATTACTGCATAAAACTTAAGAAATCAGGAATCCCAATCCACAACAGCAAGTTGCTCACCAATCTTTATAACAACCAACTTGCAAAAATTAAAACCACTCTTGCAAAACTACATGAGGATTTGCAGTATGAATATGTAAGCAGGTTGAATGAGTTATAATTATTTTTTCCTTCTCTGATTTCCTCTTTTAAAATTTCCTTTCGGATGCCCGCCTGGTTTTTTGTGATGCCCGTAGGCAGGTTTCTTTTTCGGATTCCATTCTGGACTTGTTCCCAACTCATGGGGTAATGGCATTCTCGGCACCTGGCTTTCTATCAGTTCTTCAATCTGAGCAAGGCGATACTGGTCTTGTTCATTCACCAAAGTGATTGCCATGCCTGTTGATTCAGCTCTTGCAGTTCGTCCGATGCGGTGCACATAATCTTCTGCATCACCCGGTACATCGTAGTTAATTACGAGAGCAATATTATCAATATCAATGCCACGTGAAAGAACATCGGTGGCGACAAGAATTTTTGTATTGCCGGCTTTGAACGAAAGCAATGCCTCCTCACGTTCGCGTTGTTCAAGGTCGCTGCTGATGGCGCGGGCAGAAAATTTATTTTGAATTAGTTCCCACTCCAAAACTTTCACACCCGATTTTGTGGAAACGAAAATCAGAACGCTTGGCAGTTTTTTTTCGCGCAGCAGTTTAATCAGCAGCGGTGTCTTTTGTTTTTCATGCACGAGATATACCAGCTGCTGAATTCCCGCTGCCGGTTTGCTTAGTGCGATATTAATTTCAGCCGGGTTGCGCAGGATTTGTTTCGCAAGCTGTCTCATGCGCGGAGGCATGGTAGCGCTGAAGCAGAGGTTTTGTCTCTGCTTTGGAAGAAAGCCGATGATGCGCATGATGTCGTCATAGAATCCCATGTCGAGCATTTTGTCTGCTTCATCGAGAATGAGGCAATCGAGTTTGTCGAATTTTACATAACCGAGAATGAGATGACTGAATAACCGTCCGGGTGTGGCGATGACCACTGATGCGCCTTCCATCAAAGATTTTTTTTCCTGCTCGAAAGCAATTCCGCTTGCGCCTCCATACACAGCAATGGAACTTGCGTGAGTGAAATAAGCAAACCCCTGCAGCGCCTGGTCAATCTGCATGGCGAGTTCGCGTGTGGGTGCAAGAATCAATGCAGCGGTGTGAGGAATTGCATCGCGCGAAATTCTGTCGAGCAGGGGCAAAAGATATGCAGCCGTTTTTCCTGTGCCGGTCTGCGCGCCTGCAATTACATCCTGTCCGCTGAGGATTAGCGGAATTACTTTTTCCTGTACAGGTGTGGGAGTTTCAAAGCCCATGGAGTCGAGCCCGTCAAGCAACGGAGTGCAAAGATTGAAGTCGTGGAAAGTCAAGAGAATAAAAAATTGTGTCGCCAAAAGTAGAGATTATAAACTCTTCACGCCTATTGAACCGGGCACACCTTCTGAAAACCTTAAATGAAAGATTTACATTTGCACCCTCACAAAATGCACATGGCTGTTCTGAAACCCTTCCGCGGCATCCGCCCGAAAAAAGAATTTGTAAAGCAGGTTGCATCAAAACCCTATGACGTGCTCAATGAAAAAGAAGCGCGTGCCGAGTGCAAGGGCAATCCGTATTCTTTCTATCACATCATAAAACCTGAGATTGATTTTCCGGATGGCTTCGACCACTATGCACCTGAAGTTTACAAGAAGGGAAAAGAAAACTTCGACATCCTTTCCCGCGAAGGAGTTTTCTTCAGCGATGAAAAGGATTGCCTCTACATCTATGCGCAAAGCATGAACGGTAGAACGCAGTATGGAATAGTCGGCTGCGCAGGAGTGGATGATTACTTCAACGACATTATTAAAAAGCACGAACTTACCCGACCTGATAAAGAGGAAGACCGCAAGAACCATATCCGCTACAGCAAGCTCAACTATGAACCGGTGTTCTTCGCTTATCCCGATGTGGAAGAACTGAACGGCATGGTGAAAAATATTTGTTCTGAAAACCCCGAATACAATTTCATAGCTGATGACGGCATAGGACACACGCTGTGGGTGGTGAAAGAAAGAATCCTCATTGACAAAATTGTAAGACACTTTTCGAATATTAAATACACCTATGTTGCTGACGGACATCACCGCACGGCTGCCGCTGCGTTAGTCGGAAGAGAAATGCGGGAAGCAAACAAGAATCACACAGGACAAGAAGATTACAATTATTTTCTTGCCGTTCATTTCCCCGCTTCACAGTTGCAGATTATGGATTACAACCGCGTGGTGAAAGACCTGAATGGTTTATCATCAGCAGATTTCCTGAAAAGGGTTTCGGAGAATTTTATCGTAGGGACACAACATGTTGTGTCCCTACATCCCAAACAATTACACGAATTCGGTATGTATCTGGACGGGGAATGGTATTCTCTCACAGCCAAACCCGGAACATACAATGACAAAGACCCGATTGGAGTGCTCGATGTTACCATTCTCTCCGAAAAAATTCTTGAACCGATATTGAACATCAAAGACCTGCGCACCGACAAGCGCATAGAATTTGTTGGCGGCTTGCGCGGACTTGGCGAACTCGAACGCAGAGTGAATTCAGGAGAGATGGCAGTCGCCTTTGCCCTTTACCCCGTCAGCATGAAACAACTCATTGACATTGCCGACAGCGGAAAAATTATGCCTCCAAAAACCACCTGGTTCGAACCCAAGCTTCGAAGCGGGCTGGTGCTCCACAGTTTGGGTTAGCCGCGCAGCCGGAGTTGATTTTTTTCTTCCTTCAGCCATCGGGCGGGTGTTCTCTTCTATAGCTTCGGTGTTGTGGGCTTATATTTTTATGACTGAATTACTCCCTGCCACACAACACATGATGCTGTTTTGAATTAAAAATGGCTCTTTGGTGTCATACATGACGCCATATGACATAAACGAGAGCTCTTTGGTGTCATACACGACTCCATATGACATAGACGAGGGCTCTTTGGTGTCATGTGCGACTCAATATGACATAGACGAGGGCTCTTTGGTGTCATGTGCGACTCAATATGACATAGACGAGGGCTCTTTAGTGTCATGTGCGACTCAATATGACATAGACGAGAGCACTTTGGTGTCATGTGCGACTCA
>DATDOJ010000101.1:0-6065 GCA_035293345.1 Bacteroidia bacterium | reverse complement strand
ATCATTTGCTGAAGCACCTTGTGAAAGGTCAACCGCAACGGGTGTGAATCCATCGAGCTTGATTCCTTTAGTATTATTCTGACCGAAGATGAGCGGCTTTCCATGCTCAAGAAACAAGGTCTCCTCTTTCTTGGTTGTCTTTTCAGTGAACACTTCAAAAGCTCCGTCATTAAACACATTGCAGTTCTGATAAATTTCCATGAAGGAAGTTCCCTTGTGCTCATACGCCCTGCGAAGAATTGTCTGCAGGTGTTTCGGGTCGCGGTCCATGGAACGCGCGGCAAAAGTTCCGTCTGCGCCAAGGCAAAGCGCAATGGGATTAAACGGATGGTCAACTGAACCCATCGGTGTGCTCTTGGTGACTTTTCCCTGCTCCGATGTGGGTGAATATTGTCCTTTCGTTAATCCATAAATCTGGTTGTTGAACAGAAGAACATTAACATTGAAATTTCTGCGCAGCAAATGAATCATGTGATTGCCACCGATGGAAAGTCCGTCACCGTCACCGGTAACAATCCACACGCTGAGTTCGGGGCGCGATGCTTTCAATCCGCTTGCAATGGCAGTGGCGCGACCGTGTATGCTGTGCATGCCGTATGTTTCCATGTAGTACGGAAAACGTGATGAGCATCCGATGCCTGAAATGAAAACAATATTCTCTCTGGCGATGCCGAGTTCGGGAATAACTGTCTGCGCTTGTTTCAGTATTGAATAATCACCGCAGCCAGGACACCAGCGGACGTCCTGGTCGGTGACGAGTTCTTTTGATGTGAATTTTTCGGGAGTAGTTATTGTTTCCATCTTATTTTTTGAACACAGATTTTTATGATGATTATGATAAACTATGATTTCATTATCTTAATTAATCATGACTTTTCATTTTTATCTGCGTTCGCTTTTTATTTTAAAACGTCTCTAATCTTACCTAATATTTCAGTTGCGGTGAACGGCACCCCCTGCACTTTGTTGTATGCTTCGGCAGGAATTAAATATTTATCGCGGATAACTTTCACAAGCTGTCCCATATTCATTTCGGGAATCAGCACATGTTCGAAGCTGTAAAGTATCTCTCCCAGGTTTTTAGGGAACGGCTTAATGTAACGCAGGTGTGTGTGCGACACATCGAGTCCTTCCTTTCTTGCTTTCAACACAGCGCTCTTGATAGCTCCATGCGTTGAGCCCCAGCCGAGAACAAGAAGTTTACCCTTCTCTGTTCCGGTATCAATTTTCTGAAGCGGGATGTAGTCGGCAATGCGTTCAACTTTTTCTGCGCGGAGTTTCACCATGAATTCGTGGTTCATCGGCTCATAAGAAATATTTCCTGTCTCGTGCTGTTTTTCAATTCCACCGATGCGATGCTCCAATCCTTTCGTTCCGGGAATCGCCCACGGGCGCGAAAGTTTTTCATCGCGCTTGTATGGTAAAAATTTATCTCCCGCGTTTTTCTCTTTTATAAAATTGACTTTGATTTCAGGCAGGTCGGATGATTTCGGAAACTGCCACGGCTCTGCACCGTTGGCAATGTAACCGTCCGAAAGAAAAATAACTGGAGTCATAAATTCAATGGCGATGCGGCACGCTTCGAAAATGGTGTAAAAGCAATCGGACGGTGTTGAAGCAGAAATCACAGGCATAGGCGCTTCGCTGTTGCGGCCGTAAAGCGCCTGCAGCAAATCGCCTTGTTCTGTTTTTGTCGGGAGTCCGGTTGAAGGACCTCCGCGCTGAACGTCACAAATGATTAACGGTATCTCCAGCATGTGTGCCAATCCCATCGCTTCTGTCTTCAGTGAAATTCCCGGACCGGATGATGCCGTCACCCCGAGATTTCCTCCGAACGATGCACCAATGGCAGAACAGATGGCTGCGATTTCATCTTCCGCCTGGAAAGTTCTCACACCATAATTTTTGTAACGCGAAACTTCATGCAGAATATCTGATGCCGGAGTAATCGGATAAGAGCCATAGAAAATCGGCAGCCCCGATTTTTCTGACGCTGCAACAAGACCGATGGCTGTCGCCTGGTTGCCCATAATGCTGCGGTAAATTCCCGGAGGCATTTTTGCCGGACCAACATTGTAACGCGTGGTGAATTCTTCGCGTGTATCTCCAAAGTGATACCCGGCTTTCAGAACTTTTATGTTAGCGTCAAGTATATCAGTTTTACTTTTGAATTTATCTTCGAGAAAACGCAGCGTGAAATCCATCGGGCGGTTATACATCCAGTAAAGGAATCCGAGCACGAACATATTTTTCGCACGCTCTATTTCTTTAATGCCTAACCCGGAACCCTCGAGGCAATCACGTGTCATTTTGCTCACATCCATGCTGATGAGATGATAGCGTTCGAGCGAACCGTCCTCGAGCGGATTTTTTCCTTCGGGATAATTTGCAAGGCGAAGATTTTTTGCATCGAAGCCGTCCGTGTTGGCTATGATGGTTCCGCCAGGGCGCAGGTAGGAAAGATTGGCTTTCAGCGCTGCCGAATTCATCACCACGAGAACATCGCAATGGTCACCCGGGGTGAAAATCTCCACACTGCCGAAGTGCAACTGGAATCCTGAAACACCTGCAAGTGTGCCCATCGGTGCACGAATCTCCGCGGGGAAATCAGGAAAAGTACTGAGGTCGTTGCCAAAAAGCGCTGCCGTGTTGGTGAATTGTGTGCCGGTTAACTGCATTCCATCGCCCGAATCACCCGCAAATTTTATGATGACATTATCAACTACATCCGATTGCTTACCCATAATTAATCCCGTAAATTTTCAGCAAAGTTAATATAATAAACAGCAACTGAATTCAGAGCCATTGACAAAACAGAACCTGTAAAAAAAGGTGATGACCGGGGAATGGATTAATGCTATAGTTTAATTTTTTATCATCACCAGCCGCCTGGTCTGCACTGAATTCTTTGTCCTGACATGAACCAGGTAAACTCCGCTGGCGAGGTTCTTCTCCACTGAAAGAGAATTATCCCCAGCATCATATTTTTTCTTCCCAAAGGATATCACTTCTCTTCCGGCTGCATCAGTGCAAATAATTTCCGCTTCCGTTTCCTGCGCTGCAGTAAAAGAAATGAAAACGTTTCCGCCTGAAGGATTAGGATAAACAAAGAAATTAAAATCAGAATTCAGTTCGTCAATGCCGACAACACCGTTTATGTTCACATCATCAATATATAGGTTATTACCGCCATCACTGATGCCCTGGAATTTAACCCTGATGTTTGGCAATCCTGAATAAGATACCATCGTAATATTCTGCTGAACCCATTGCGAAGAATTCGGAACAAAATTTCCGGTGCTGACAGGCGCTGTAGCAAGTGAAGTCCCGTAAAGGTACATGCGCTGAAACCAGGTCTGCCCGCAGTTGGTGGAAACAAAAACTTTCAAACCGTCAACCGAAAAAGAACTTCGCTGGGCATAGGCGTATTTGAAAGTCAGTGTTCCCTGGGTGAGATATGTAAAATTAATAGAGGGAAGAACATAATCGTCCAGCGCTCCGTTGGGGTTGCCGGTGAAATTATTCATCTTGATGCATGATGTTCCGCTGCTTCCCGCACCCGTAAAGCGAACCCATTCGTTTCCACCATCAGGATTCACAACATATCCATCGTAAGAAGGAAAATCGTTTGCCGATTCGAAACCGTTTGAATAAGGAACAGGAAACACGGCAGCCCCGGAAACCATAATATAAGATGTACGTGTTCTTGATGAACTCCCCGCTGCGTTGGTTGCAGTAAGCGTAACCGAGTATGTCCCTCCGGTCGGATACTGCACTGTTGGATTCTTAATCGTGGATGTTGAAGGATTGCCGCCAGGAAATTGCCAATTGTAAGTCATGGTGTCGGCATTGTATGAAAAGTTGACAAAGGTTATTGAAACACTGTCACAAATTGTTGTGTTAACTGAAATGAAATCGGCAACGGGAGAACAAAGTACAGCCGGTGTGCCATCGGTTCCTGTTGCCACAAGATTTGCAGCGGAAACCAGGTTGGCGCGGCTCAGCGGGTTGCTAAGCACTAAGTCAATACGCTGTGTTTTTTGTCCCGATGAAAACATGTTCTGGCAATTGCCATTGGTGTAGTCCATGAAGTTAGAGAACATTTCACCGTTAATTGTGTCACCGCCAACGCAGGTATTGGTGTGAGGAAATGCAGGGCATCCGAAATTAGCATCGTAATGAACAGGAGTGTCGTTGATTCCGTCATCAGCGCAAAAATTATCGCCCCATATATGCTGCAGACCGAGCCAGTGACCGCTTTCGTGCGTGAGCACCCTGCCCGCTTTGGCAGCGCTCGATGTTCCGATGCTGCCGACATAATCGGCACGGACAACAACACCATCTTCCTCCGGTGTACTGAATGGCGGAGGCGGTGAGGAATATCCAAGTATGATAAATGGCGGTGTGTAAGAAATGGTTTTCACAACCCAGATATTAAAATATTTGTCGCGGGGCCAGTGGCTGAGCGCCTTGACTGCGTCATTGGCATTATTGGAAAGCGTGGAATAAATTCTTATGATACCGTCCGTGCAGTTTCCGTTTGTGTCTTTTTGTGCAAGGCGGAATTCAACATCGCAATCTGCAGCCAGCGGTCTGAACGGGGCAGGCGTGTTTACAGTGTCCGCATTAAGCCGCCTGTAATCATCGTTGAGAATTCTGATTTGGTCGAGTATCTGCGCCTTCGAAATATTTTCAACTCCGCCAACATGAATGATATGAAACACCACAGGAATGATGCGCGGAACACTTCTCCCCGTCTCATCTGATGACGGAACATTCTGCGGCTGAGCGAAGAACTCATCGCGCAAACGCTCCAGTTCCGGATTGGCTTCCGCTTTCTTCCTGAAATATTCTTCCGAGCCGCACCACGGTGTTTGAGCGTTGAGAGTGAATGTGGCAATAAAGCAGAATAAAAATAATATGACGTAGATTTTTTTCATTGCGTTAAATTAAAGTGGATTTAATAACAAGGCGAAAATAAACAAAGTCCTAATCCGTACAAGCGAATCAGGATGCGCTTTTCTATTCACAACTAATTTAAGGGCACCTCTAAACACTCAAGAACGAAAAAAAATTACCACATAGAAAGATAGAACATCCGCCAAAGGATGGATTCGTCCTCTGGCGAACAAAGAAATTCACAATAAAAATAACTATGTGTTAACCTATGTGTCTATGTGGTAAAATGGTTTTTAGAGTTCCCTTTAAAATACTTTGATGAATTGACTGTCCGTCAACCCCAAAAGCGTTCCGTACCATAACTGTCCGAAACATGATGCTGAAATTGTTACAGAACGCTCCTCCGGAGCTTCGTGACATTATCCTTGTCTCTCTCTACAAACAGTTGACTCCTCCGGAGTCAAAAGGCAGAGCTATAATATCCCCGGAGGGGTTTTCTGTTTGTAGAAACAAGTCAGAAATTATTTTAAAAACCCCGAAGGGGTGACCTGTTACCAAGGTTTCGGACCCCTTTGATTCCGTACGCTTTCGGGGATGGTTTTCTATGCGTGTGTCTTATTGCCTGATAAACTTTTTTCTCCCGATTTTATTTTCTGAAATTACTTCGACAAAATAAACTCCGGCTGACAACGCAGATATATCAATGTCTGTCCTTTGGTTTGTAATGGCGGAGGTAAGTTTAATTTCTCCGAGCATATTATAAATTCTGCATTCAGCAGCAACTGAATTTCCTTTTACACTTATAGACAAATTGCTGAACGCAGGATTCGGGAAAACAGAAAAGAAATTATTGTTATCAGGATTAGTAATTCCGGTTGGCAAACTCGCAACCACATTAACGTAAACCATTGCATCCGTTGCGCGGGTGAGATAGTAAGATGTGCAGTGGGTGTCAGTGCATCCGACAGAATCAGTAATCGTCAGACATATTGTATAAAAACCTGCTGTTGCATAAGTATGACTCGGATAGGGCAGCGTATCAACCGGAGAGCCATCACCCCAGTTCCAAATGAAACTCAATGGCGGAACTCCCGATGCCATGTTCACTGCATAGTATGTATGCGGAACCGTATCAGGAAAAAGATTAAAGAACGCAGAGCAACTTC
>DATDOJ010000100.1:0-6574 GCA_035293345.1 Bacteroidia bacterium | reverse complement strand
GGGCGCGGCATTACTCTTAAGGCAAGCGGCTCGGGCAAGCGCCCCAAACCCTCCGACCTGGGCGACCTCAACGATACTTTCCTGTGCATTAAAAACCTGAGCGATGTGAACGAGGGAACATACATTGTGAAGGTGGGAGGGCTGGAAGAGTGAAAGAGAATTAAGAATTAAGAATGCAGAATTAAGAATTGTAATCCCGCTGCGAGGCGGGATTTTTTTTGTTTCACCACCTGTAACATTTGATTGGCGTAAATAAAATTTTGTATGTAAAATATTTTTCTAATTTCGTGGAGAATAATTTAAAACCTGAAGTCATGAAAACAAAAATTATACTTATTAGTGTTTGCCTCGTAATTTGTAATTTTATCTATGCACAAACTTGGTCAACAGTTGGAACAGGATTTTATGCTCTTGATGTCTATTCAATTGTTGAATATAATAATGACCTATATGCTGGAGGATGGAGTATGTCTATCAATTCAGTTTCTGCACACCGTATTGCTAAATGGGATGGAACAAATTGGTCTTTTGTTGGAACGGGTGTATCTGGTGGTAATAACTCTCAGTTGTATGTTCATGCTTTAGCAGTTTATAATGGTGAATTATATGCTGCTGGGGATTTTGATTCCGCAGGAAGTTTCGTTGCTAATAATATAGCCAAATGGAATGGCACGAATTGGTCACCAGTGGGCACAGGTTTAGGAGGAAGTGGTGCTTATGTACAAGCACTGGAAGTATTCAATGGTGAATTATATGTAGGCGGTTTCTTTCTTACAGCTGGTGGAAATAATGCTCCATACATAGCTAAGTGGAATGGAACAAATTGGTCAGGCGTTGGATTAGGTATGAACTCTTCAGTTAATGCATTTGAAGTATATAATGGAGAATTGTATGCGGGCGGATTTTTTACAACAGCTGGAGGTAATCCTGCCAACTACACTGCTAAGTGGAATGGAACAATCTGGTCAGCACTTAGTTCTACTACAAGTAATGTTGTTTATTCCCTTCACGCATTCGGTGGAGATCTCTATGCAGCGGGGGTTTTTTCGTATGCGGGAGGAAACCCAGCAGGGAGAATTGCAAAATGGAATGGAACAAACTGGTCATCATTGGGGCCAGGTTTGAATGGCAACAGTGCAAGCGCAATATGTGGCTACTTGGGGGAAATCTATGCAGGAGGTCTATTTGACTCTGCGGGGAGTGTTTTAGTTAATAATATTGCCAAATGGGATGGCATTAGTTGGTCGGCTATTGATGGGGGAACCAGTGGTCACGTTAGTGCATTTGGCATTTATTATTCGGAGTTATTTGTTGGTGGCGGAATTGCTTATGCCGGACCAACATTAGTAAACGGAATCACAAAACTAAATAACCTTCCTACTTCAAGTGACATTAAATTTTCAAGTTCAATGGTTACAATTTATCCCAACCCCGCCACAACCGAAATAACAGTTCAGAGTTCAAAGTTGAAAGTTCAAAGTGTGGAAGTGTATGATATGCTTGGTCAAAGGATTTACAACTCATCACTCATCTCTCATAATTCATCACTCTCAATTGATGTTTCTCAGTGGCATACCGGAATCTATTTCGTAAAACTTCTGACAGGGGAGAAGATGGTTGTGAAGAAGGTGGTGAAGATGTAATTTCCCGGTAAAGAAACAGGAAGATTATAAATCATCTACTTTCTCTCTGCCGCCACCTTCACCACCTTCGAAAAACCATTCTTCCTCATCCTGCAAAAGAGAGTAGAGGAAGAATAAGCGCCCGCTTCAATCGTAAGAGTTTTCTTCTCTCCCGTCTTTATACTGCCTTCAAAAACATTTGCCAGCAGTGCCCCCTTGCTGTCGAATAATTCAATGCTCACCTTTCCGTCCGTACGTGTCACGAATTCCACCGTCATGCTGCCGGAGCCGTTCGGGTAAACAATGAAATCGCTCATGTCGTTGTCCAACTTTATTTCGTTCACCGAAACCGTCATATCAATATACACAGCGAACACCCGCGTGCTTGCCGAGCTGCTTTCCGGGTTCGTGGCGCTGATGTTCCTGTCAGGGCTGTTGATGCCGCCAACGATGTAACCAACTTTTGTAACACCGCTCAGTGCGTTCATGCTTATGATGCTGTTGTTGTACAGGTTCACACCCGGCACGGGAATGAACAACGCATTGGAACCATAGTAGCCGGGCATGCGCGCGGGCAAAACATATTCCGTCATGGAACTGTCGGCATTGCGCTGCACACGGCTGATGGTGCTCACGAACGGAACCAATGTGTCGAGGACTTGCTGCTGTGTAATAGTGTCAACATAATATAAACTCATCCCTCCGAAGAAAACACTGTGCATGATATTGCCGAGCGAATCATACACAGGCATCACAGCCGACTCGTAGTTGCTCAGGTTTTGAGTGAACGAATTGTTGACGGAAAAAAGCATGGGCTTGATGTCAACACTGTTGAGAAAGGGCTGGTTAATTCCGTAGCGGAACACACCGGAGAAAGCAGTAAAGCCGAACTGGCGGTCGGGGAAAATCTGCGGAACAAGATTGTAGTCCCTGCGGTGGAAGTTTGCCGTGTCAACCGTTTGCTGAAAGTTAGTGATGGAAAGATTTATTCCGTCATCGTTAATCTGAAATGTGCGGATTGCGTTGCTGTACTTCTGGACATTGAACGAGTCCACCTGGTGATAAGCGCTGTTGAAGCGATGCCCGAAGACGAGATAAAAAGTCGTGTCGAGTTTTTCGAGATGCGCGCCTGCGATGGCGAGATTCGTGTCGGTGATTTGCCGGAAGTAAGAGTTGATAGTTGTTCCGTTAATGACAGCATTCATCAATCCGTTCAAATCAATGGCAGTGAGCGTGGGGAATGTGACAAAATCGTTGATGGAATTTTTCCATCCGTAACCGCCCGCCATGTAGAGTGTGTTGCTGTCGAGGTAATACTCCATGTTGGTGCTTGTGATGGGTTCACTGATGCTGTCTGGCAGCGTTGATGTTGATGAACTCCAACTCTGGTTTGCCACAGGGTCAACCACGGTGATTTGCGTATTGGCATACATGGTTTGAAAAGCAAACGGAGTGAGGAAACCGTGCAGGCCGTTTATCCTGCCGCCTATGAAAAGCCACTTGCCGTTGCTCTCCGCAAAAGCGAATGAGTGAATGCCTGGCATAGCTGTAATTGGCTCATCGGCAATGGTGACGGAAAATGGTTGTGCGCGTATTGTGTTGTCAAGCGAAAGTAAAAGCGTTATTAAAAATATGAACGAGCGCATACGCATTTTTAAAAAGCAAACGATAATCTGTTCTTGTTCAGTAATCATTTTGAACCACATAGGCACATAGAAAAACTTGTAACAATTATCTGCTATGTAAACTCTATTGAATCTATGTTCCTATGTGGTTAACATTTGCAGTGAAAGAATGTACTGTCATTGTTGATTACTCCTTCATGGCTCACAGATTATTCAGAATTATCTGCTGACAATAATTTTTGACACCGCCATGGAGTTTTTGGTTTTCAGGTAGAGGAAATAAACCCCGTCCGTCACATCAAGCGCGACTTGAATGTTTTGTTTTCCTCTTGCAGCTTTTATGTTTTGTTGCTTAACCATTCTTCCCAGCGCATCGGTGATGATTAATGAAACATCATTATCCCTTGCCAAAGAAAACTCAATATTAAATTCTGAGTGACTGGGATTAGGATAGACAGAAAGATTACGCACATCGTTCTGCTCTTCGATGCCGGTGCAGATATCCACGACCACTGTTTGCGTATCTATGAGAATGCAACCCGAAGCTGTGTAATAGCAGTTGGAAACCGTATCAGCATAAGTATAAATAACCTGATGCGTTCCAATTCCCGCGAGAGCGGGACTAAACATATTTCCATTTATTCCCGGACCGCTGAAAGTTCCACCGGAAGGAACTCCGGTTAATGCTACAGGCGATGTGGTATCGCAATAAAATGTATCGAGACCGGAGAAGGAAACATCTGTGTATATTGTAATTACATTAGATGTTGCTATACAGTTTCCTGTGACAACCACATTTAATTGCTCACCATTCGCAAAAGGTGTATAGGTATATGAAGAAGAGCTCGTTCCGACAGGTGTGGCTCCTATGTACCATTGGTATAGTAATCCAGTTCCATAAATTGCATTGAAAGTAATCGGTGTGCCTGTACAATTAATAATCGTATCCGGTGCATTGATATATGCAGTTGGTGCACAGGCAGTGTCAATCACCTTGTAAATAATTCCCTGCTGGTGGGCCGATATATAAAGTTCCCCGTAAATATCTTCTCCAAACGAGGTGAGGTTAGTTGTAATGAGCGAATTGGTTTGGGTAAGAATATTGGTTACCCAGCCGCCTGTTCCGTTCGGCACCGTTGCCCACATTCTTCCGGAGCAATAGTCCCCAAAAAAATATTTTCCGAACATGCCGCCTTCCTGCCCGCCACGGTAAACATATCCACCGGTAACAGAGCAATTTCCGTTAGAATGTGTGTAGGTGTAAATCGGAGCTGTGTAGGAGGTTATCGGCTGGCAGTTCAAAGTATTGAAATTGTTGTTGCCTTCATAGCATCGCCAACCATAGTTGCGTCCCGAAGAATCGCAGCGTGACTCGAAATCAATTTCTTCAATGCTTCCTTGACCCACATCGGCAATCCACTTGTCACCTGTCATGCGGTCTATGCTGCAGCGCCAGGGATTACGCAATCCCCAGTCAAAAATTTCATCCCTGGCGGGAAGAGTACCAGCATACGGGATTGCTGCGGGAGCACCGCCACCGTAAAAAGGATTTGTTGAAGGAGAATAATAATAAGGCGCATTTGGATTGCTGACATCTATGCGGAGTATTTTCCCGAGTAATGAGTCAACATGTTGTGCATTGCCATACGCGACATTATGCCCGGTTCCCTGGTCATTGAAGTTACCCCCATCACCCATGCTGATGTACAGATAACCGTCCCAGCCAAACATTAAATTACCACCATTATGATTCGCTTGAGGTTGATAAATGTTCATCATTATTTGTTCGCTGTTTACCAGGGCAGTGTCAGGAAATGAACTTACCTGATAACGCGCAATAATAGTGCGCCCCTGAAGGTTAATGTAGTCCACATAAAAATATCCGTTGGTTGCATAGTCAGGATGAAACGCAAGCCCAAGCAATCCGCGCTCTTCTCCGGTATTTGTCGAACTAAGTACCCGGCTTGTGATGTCAAGAAATGGAGTTGCGTTAACAGCACCGGTCAGGCGGTTGAAAATTTTAATTTTTCCGAGCCGCTCGGTGACAAACAACCGGTCGTCCCCGGCAACACCGGTATTCATGATGCCAATGGGAGTGCTTAGCCCGGTGGCTAACTGGCTTAGCGTGATTACCTGTGAAAAAACATTAAGCGAGCATAAAGATGCCAGAACAAAGGGAATGAGATTTTTTTTCATGTCTGTATTTTTAAAGTGGTTTCAAAAGTAGAAAAATAACTGAATAAAAACTTTATTTATCTGCACTTGAATCTAATCAATATTAGATTCAGTATTATAATTCAGGGTTTTTCCCTGATTGACAATGATTTTTTTTATGCGTGACTATGCTTTAATTATTTATTCTTAATTTTGAATTATTAAACCTGGCAGAACATGAAAGAAAAACTCAACATCATTATCGTGGATGATGACCGTTCATCTACCTGGTGTCTCAGAATGAAGCTGAAAAAAATGAAGCAGGCGGCAAGAGTTGATTTGGCAGACAGTGCTGCCGAATTGCTCGAAAAATATTTGCCTGCTCGGCATTACGACATCATTTATCTCGACCAGTTTATGCCGGAGAAGTACGGAACAGAAGTAGCAGGGATAATAAAGAAAGAATATCCGTTAATGAAAATCATTTTTCATACAGCAACCAATGATTTAACCGAAGCGGATAAAATCTTTAAGACAAAACCGGCAGGATGGCTTTGGAAAGATTTTATTTGCCGCGATGCGGAACTCTCTGTGGAAACCATACTCACAGGGCGACATTTCTACTCGAAGGAAGTGGACGATATTCACGATGAACTGGATGACAGCAAAGATGCTGCTGCAATTTCTGTGGACGATTCAGAAAAGTTATCGGCAAGAGAGAAAGAAGTTTATAAACTTTACTGCAAAGGATATTCGGAAAAGGAAATCGCAGACATTATATCGCGCGACATCCGGACTGTGGAATCTCACATGCGTAAAATTCATTCCAAAACAAAAAAGAAAGAGAGAGCTGAATTGGTAACTCATGCCATGAACATCGGGCTCATTCCAAAATTTTAATTTTCCTGCTTTCCCGTGATAACTACGGAGAAGATTTCCTGAAACTACGGAAGCGTTCACCCGATACTACGCAGAAACGCTCCGTAATTTTTCCCTGAAAAATCAGTACCGCTTTTCTTGGAGGTGATTTTTTGAGCGTGCATTTTTACACGCTCAATTTTTTCTCTATGCACCTGCTTCACCTGCCAGCCAATTATTTCTGCCTGTTATTTTTTGCTGTGTGCATGAGGGCTGAGTCATTTTCTGTTTCTGCATTTGATTCCCGCCAACCTG
>DATDOJ010000099.1:0-4087 GCA_035293345.1 Bacteroidia bacterium | reverse complement strand
TTGCTAACAACTTCAACGTGTTCCTTGAAAAAAATTTCAGAACTTTAACCCCCGAGTTACTCCGCTACTGCGCTTACGACAAACGAAAGGATAGATTGAACTTTATTGAAAAATTAAAATTAGGTTGACGCCTATGCGATTAATCGGGATTGCCCGTAAACTTTTTCTCCGAGCATGTTTGAAATTGTTATTGTTGAATTATTGAGTTGTTGATTTATTGATTGGATGGTGAATGTGCCAGAGGACGGATTTGGATAAATTGTAATTCCATTTTCAGGGGCAGAAGAATTTTCATCTATGCCGATGATGCTGCAATAATCTCCGGAGACAATGTTCGCAGCAGTAAGTGTTGCAGTGCCCGTAATTTGAAATGCACCAATTCCTTCCGTGATGGAAGTAGAAACATTGTTAGTCAGGAAAGCCGTGTTGGGAGCAACCGTTAAAGGAAAATCAAAATCATTACAGGGAAAATCTCCCTGCACATCATTCTTAAATGCAAATGCCTGACCTGCAACTATGATATTGTTATTATCAATAACGTCTGATTTAAAATATGTAAAGCTGGGAATACCCAAAGTTGTAGTCCCGAAAACTTTTGAAAATATTAAATTACCGCTGCTGTCTGTTTTAACAATAAAATTACTGCCATCATACCATGAATTGCCGCTCATAAGGACATCTGAATTTGGTAACTGCTTTACATCACCGAAAGAGATGCCATTAATATCGGAAGAGGAATAAATCTTATTCCATAAGACATTTCCGTTAATATCAGTTTTCATTAGAAAACCTTTCACAGGATAACCAGATGATGGCACGTTCTGCAAACCGGCAATAAGAATATTTCCGTCCGGTGATTGCGTCATTGAATAGGGACGGTTATATAGGTCCCCATTATTTCCGAATCTCTTTGACCACAGCAAAACACCGCTGGCGTTTGTCAGGACTATTCCTACATCAGTATTATCTTTATAGCAGGTCATGATATCGCCATTTGCCAACACCACTGACTGAAAGCCAGGACACTTTACAGTGTCTCCCTGAAATGACTTGCTCCAGACCAGGTCTCCGGCTGCATCTGCCTTCACAAGCAGCACTTTTTCAACTAATGATACCGTGAGTAAAAAGCCGCCTGCAGGTAGAAACGTCAATTTAGAAATATCATAGGGAGGTGATTGGCTATTCGAATCAAAAATTTTTACCCAGTCAATGCTTCCGTTCACGTCAGTTTTTATGAGAGAGAAAATTCTATTCGCAGGAGAATAATTTTCTCCCAATGCAAAATATCCGCTTCCGTTTATTTCACCGACAGAATGGATATAAAAATCACCGGAACAACTTGAACAGTTTAAAGAAAGTTCTTTAGCCCATACCACATCTCCCGCTGAATTAAGTTTTATAAGTTTGTTATCCGTAGCGGTAATGAATCCTCCGTCACTGCACACTTTAATATCATTAATCAGGATTGGACTGCCCTGGTTGGTATAATATTTTTGAAAGGCACCCTGAGCATTTACAGTTTGTGTGCCGCCTGAAATTGCGACAGCGAAGAAAAAGATTAATGTAATTTTTTTCATGGCTTTATGTTTTTAAGACAAAGTAAAAGTAATACAAAAAAAATTAAACATACAAACGCAAACTTTAAACCTTAAATGAATGATGAATTGAAAACAATAAATCCTGATGATTCGTCTCTCATAATTCATAGTTCATAACTCATAGTTCAATTTCTATCTTTGCGCACCATAAAAAAACGCGGGCGTGGCGAAACTGGCAGACGCACCAGACTTAGAATCTGGCGCTTTACGGCATGTGGGTTCGAGTCCCTCCGCCCGCACGTTTTAATTTATTAGTGATTAATGATTATTTATTATTTCGTGTACCAATAATCATTAATCAATAAACATTAATCAATCGCAAATGAACATCACCCTCGACAAACAGAACGAACTGAATTCGGTAATCAAAATCCGCCTCACGCCTGAGGATTACAAACCGAAGGTGGAAGCGGAACTCAGGAAAGTTTACCGCTCGATGACGCTGCCGGGTTTCCGCCCGGGCAAGGCGCCTTTTGAAATTGTGCGCAAGCGTTACGGCAAAACGGTTCTTGTGGATGAACTGAACAATCTGCTGCAGGAATCGCTTTATAAATATCTTTCTGAAAACAAGGTTACGTATATCGGTCATCCGCTGCCAAAAGACAACGGGCAAACTCCTGACTGGGACAACCCGGCTGAATTTGAATTTGAATTTGAAATGGGGCACGTACCTGAATTTGAAATCCAATATCCCAAAGAGCTGGTGACGTATTACCGCATCACCGCCACCGATGAAATGACTTCAAAATATATTGATGAGCTGACGAGGCGCTATGGCGCGCACAGCTATCCGGAGACAGTAGGCGAAAAAGACATACTCTATGGCGACTTCAACGAGCTTGACGAAACCGGTGAAATGAAAGCAGGCGGACATCACACCACTACCACTCTTTCCATGGAGATGCTGAAAGATGATGCGGTGAAAAAATCTTTGCTGGGGTTGAAGAAGGAAGAGAGCATAAACCTGAATCCGTTGAAAGCATTTGAGGAAACCGAAGCGCGCCTGATGCTTAATCTCAAAAATGATTCGCTGCCGTTGTCTTCCGATTACCGCTTCACGGTTAAAACCATCAACCATCTTGAAAAGGCACCGCTTGCGCAGGAACTTTTCGACAAGCATTTAGGAAAAGATGCAGTGACCACTGAGGATGATTTCAGGAAAAAGATAAAAGAGGAATACGAAGAATATCTCATGCGCGACAGCGACCGCTTTCTCGACCATAAGTTGCGGCATGTTATCCTGAATGCCAACCCTGTTTCCCTTCCTGATGAATTTTTAAAACGCTGGATGATGAGTGTGTCCGAAAAACCGATGACCATGGAACAGGCGGAACATAAATATATGCACCAGGCAGAAGAACTGCGCTGGAAACTTTTGCGCGATAAAATTGTAGAAACGTATCAGCTAAACATTACCGAAGAAGAGAAAAACATGGTGGCGCGCCAGCTTGTTCTGAGCCAGTTTTCGCGCTATGGCATTTACGAAGTGACCGAAGACAAACTGCAGGAATTTTCAAAGCAATATCTCAGCGACAAAAAGTTTTCCGAAAATATTGACGAGACCATTTTGAACAATAAAATGATTTGGCAGTTGAGGCAGAACGTAACGCTGAAAGAGCAGGAAATAAATTATGATGACTTTGTAAAGATTGTGGACATGCATCAGCACGAGCATCACGGGGAGCATGAACATGAGCACGCACATTGAATGATGAACTATGAATTATGAGAGATGAATGAAAAGAAGGATGTACTCAAGAGAGAAAACGTTTTTGTTTGCTGTTGAAATAATAAGGAATTATAAAGTTCTCGTTGAAAAGAAAGAGTTTGTAATGAGTAAACAGTTGTTGAGAAGCGGTACTACGATTGGCGCAATGGTCAGGGAAGCAAAAAATGCTGAGAGCAAAGCTGACTTTATTCATAAACTTGGAATAGCGCAAAAGGAATGTGATGAAACAACTTATTGGCTTGAACTCCTTAAAGAAACAGATTACATGACATCGGATGACTTCAATAAAACATCGCAACAAGCAAGTGAAATTTTAAGAATCACGCGTTCTTCCATTCTCACGGCAAAAGAGAAAATAAAAAGTTAATAATTCATAATTCATATCTCATCATTAATCATTAATTTTAATCTTATGAAGATAAAAGACGAATTCAGAAAATACGCAGTCAAACACAAAGGCATTCCGAGTTCTTCGGTTGACCAATATGTTAAATCGGTTTACGGGGAATATATTTCTCCCACCATCATTGAAGAGCGCCAGCTCAACATCGCCACGATGGATGTCTTCTCGCGGCTGATGATGGACAGGATTATTTTTCTCGGAGTGGGCATCAACGATTATGTGGCGAACATCATCCAGGCGCAGTTGCTTTTCCTTGAATCGGTGGATGCGAAAAAAGATATTCAGATTTATTTGAACTCACCGGGCGGGTCGGTGTATGCAGGACTCGGAATTTATGACACCATGCAATACATTAAT
>DATDOJ010000098.1:0-17118 GCA_035293345.1 Bacteroidia bacterium | reverse complement strand
TTGCTAACAACTTCAACGTGTTCCTTGAAAAAAATTTCAGAACTTTAACCCCCGAGTTACTCCGCTACTGCGCTTACGACAAACGAAAGGATAGATTGAACTTTATTGAAAAATTAAAATTAGGTTGACGCCTATGCGATTTTCATCGGGACAGGCACGGAGAGAGGAGTTTGCTCGAATATATGTCTGCGCTGCTTGAAATCCCCTGCTTCAATTTTGAATCGGCAAAAATTGCCGAGCAAAACGGTGCAGCAGAATTGAGTTGTGTGAAAATTATTCTGAAGGAAGAATCACGCCAGGCGTTGAGTTGATTCAAAAAGTAAAATCACAAATCAAAATTCCTGTTCATGTCATAATTCACCCTCGCGGAGGAAATTTTGTATATAGCGAATCGGCATTTTCAGAAATGAAAAAATCAATACAGCAGTGCAAATAACTGGAAGTGGAGGGAGTAGTGTTTGGAATTCTTAATGAAAATAATTTACCTGACAAACTCAGATGCACGGAATTAATTAATCTTGCCAGACCAATGAACATAACATTCCACCGCGCATTCGATGAAATGAAAAATTCTTTTGCAGCACTGGAGGAAATCATAGTGTGTGGATTCGAACGGATATTAACATCAGGGCAAAAGAAATCTGCCACGGAAGGAGCTGAATTAATTTCTGAATTAATCAGTAAGGCAAACGAGAGAATTATCATTATGCCGGGAGGCGGTGTGCGTCCTGAAAATATTTCAGAACTGAAATTAAAATCGGGAGCAAAAGAATTTCACTCGTCAGGAATCAATGCCGGCACTTTGTTGCCCGATAAAAATACAATAGAGTTGTTGCGAAATAAAAAATCATGTGTCCAGAATCCTTGTTTGTCCTGCGTTTCAAAGGTTTTCCCTATAAAAATCCCACAAACACTTTACTGGCAATAGTTTCAAGAGGCATAAAAATTATTTCGCAACAAGTCTAATAAGTAAAATGAAAAATATTCTTTCGCTGTGAAACTCTTTTATCTCCGTGTCGTCTGTTCGCCAATGGACGAATCAGTCCTTCGGCTGATGTTAAAATATTTATTTATATTCCTGTTCATTGTCCTCTGGCAAATTTCATTTGCGCAACCGGTGACTGAACAGTTGCTGAATTCGAACTGGCAGTTCCGGAAAGTAGGTGACAAGGAATGGCTTCCTGCTACAGTTCCCGGAACCGTTCACACCGATTTGCTTGCCAATAAAAAAATCCCCGACCCGTTTTTGGAAACCAACGAAAAGGATTTGCAATGGATTGAAGATGCCGATTGGGAATATGAAACCGCTTTCTCAATTGATTCGACTTTTTTCAATCAATCATTTTGCGAGATTGAGTTTTCAGGATTGGACACTTATGCAAAAGTGTTTCTAAACAATTCACTGATACTTAACGCGGACAATATGTTCCGCTGGTGGAAAGCGGACTGCAAAAAATATCTCAAGATCGGAGAAAATCTTCTCTTCATCCGGTTTGAATCAGCAGTGATGAAAGCAAAAGTGCTTGCAAAGCAATTGCCATACACACTTCCGGGAGATGACAAAGTATTCACGCGCAAAGCGCAGTATCAATTTGGCTGGGACTGGGCACCGCGCTTTGTTACCTGCGGAATCTGGAGAGAGGTTAAACTCATCGCGTATCCTCAAGTGCGGATAGAAAATATAAAAATCGTTGCTGATGAACTCAGCAATTCCAAAGCAATGATTTCCGTGCACGCAGAATTTAGCGGCAAGCCGTCTGCAAGTGAGATTCATTTTTCAGTTTATAACAAGAATGACAAAAGACAACGGATGCTGGCTGAAACGATTATCAATGCAGCAGGACATGCTTCACTGAACTTCGAAATAAAAAATCCGCAACTCTGGCAATGCAATGGTATCGGTAATCCTTATTTATATGAATTTGTTTTTGAGGTGTCAGAGGAAACAAAAAATATCCTTGACAGAGAGGAAATAAAATTCGGTCTGCGCACCATTGAACTTGTGCAGGAAAATGATTCCCACGGAAAAAGTTTTTATTTCAAGCTGAACCGCAATCCTGTTTTTATGAAAGGGGCGAACTGGATTCCGGCAGATAATTTTTTACCGCGTGTTTCAAAAGGAAAATATCTTGAACTTTTAGTCAATGCGAAAGAAGCAAACATGAACATGCTTCGCGTTTGGGGAGGCGGAGTGTATGAAGATGATTATTTCTATTCTCTCTGCGACTCGCTTGGCATTTTAGTGTGGCAGGATTTTATGTTCGCCTGCGCCATGTATCCGGGCGATTCTGATTTCGTGAAAAATGTGAGTGAAGAAGTAAAAGATAATATAAAGCGTCTGCGGAACCATCCGTGCATTGCACTGTGGTGCGGCAACAATGAGATTGATGAGGGCTGGAAAAACTGGGGATGGAAGGAGCAGTTGGAGTGCCTTGAAAAGGATTCCATAAAAATTTATGACGACTACAAAAATCTTTTCAGAAAAATAATTCCGGATATTGTTAAGGATGTTGACAGCACGCGGGCATATTGGGAATCCTCTCCGTCTATTGGTTGGGGACATAAAGAAAGTTTGGAGCAGGGCAACTCGCATTACTGGGGAGTGTGGTGGGGCATGGAGCCGTTCAGTGCGTATGAAAAAAAAACCGGGAGGTTCATGAGCGAGTATGGCTTCCAGGGAATGCCATCGCTGAGTACGTTCAGAAAATTTTGTGGGGAAAAAGATTTGACGCTGATTTCTGACGCAGTGAAGAATCACCAGAAGCATCCGGCAGGATACGAGACGATTCAGAAATATCTGGAGCGTGATTACAAGCAGCCGAAAGATTTCGAGAGTTACATTTATGTGTCTCAGGTGATGCAGGCGGAAGGAATAAAGAAGGCAATAGAAGCGCACCGCATGGCAAAGCCCCGATGCATGGGAACGCTGTATTGGCAACTGAATGATTGCTGGCCAGTGACATCGTGGAGCAGCATGGATTATTACAACAAGCCGAAGGCATTGCAATATGCAGTGAAGAAAGCATACACGAAATATTTTATTTGTGCAGAAATCAATGACAGCAATCTCGTGGTAAACGTAATTTCTGATGATACAACAAATGTGGATGCAATTTTCCGCATCCGGTTAACCGATTTCACAGGCAATATCCTCTGGCGCGACTCTGGAAAAGTCACGCCTGACAGGAAAGGCAGCGCTGCGTTTTATCCGTTGCTGCTCGAAGATATGCTCAGAGATATTTCGGAATACCGTGTGTTTTTCAGAATGGAACTCCTGCTCAACGGCAAGGTCGTTTCTGAAAACGTCCGTTATTTTTTAAAGCCGAAGGACCTGCTGTTTGATAAACCACAGATTCAGTACTCGATTGCGTCAGCAAGCCCGGAAATTTATTCACTCACTCTTTTCACCAACTCTTTAGCCAAAAATGTTTTCCTTGACTTTGGTGACGAAAGCATTTCGCTGAGCGACAATTATTTCGACCTGTTCCCCAAAGAGCAAAAAGTTATTTTAGTTTTTTCCGATGCGTCTGTGGAGGCACTGAAAGAAAAAATTAAAATTAAATCGCTTGTGGACAGCTATTAGCACAATCGCCTGCTTGACTTCCTACAGGATAAATTCTTATGTTTGCCGGCTATCAAAAACGAAAAAGGTCCTGTGGCCGAGTGGTTAGGCAGAGGTCTGCAAAACCTTGTACAGCGGTTCAAATCCGCTCGGGACCTCAACAGATTGATTATTTATTAATGATGATTTATTATTTATGAAAAAACTTTTCCGTGGACTGCAGGATTCATCATCAGCAAAAATTCCTTTCATCTTTTTTCTTTCCCTTGTTATCTTTCCGTTAATCAGTTTTGCTCAAGGCAGCAATACGGTTCCCTCCATTGGTCCGGTGAGGATTGAGTTTATTTTATTCGGACTGACGCTTCTTGGCGTTGCATTATTCCATCATCAGACCATGCGCGTTGCGTTGATCGGGCTTGCTGCAATTTTAATTTTCAAATTTATTTTCGATCCGGATTTTTATTTTGTTGAACATATTCTCGGCTCTCATGAGCATGAAGGGGAATGGCGCATTCTGCTTAACCTGCTCGGACTTTTGTTCGGCTTTGCCATTCTTGCCAAACTTTTTGAGGACTCGCATATTCCTAAAATTCTTCCCAACTATTTGCCGAATGACTGGAAGGGAGGATTTGTTTTACTGCTTCTCATCTGTGTTCTTTCTTCTTTCCTCGACAACATTGCCGCTGCCATGATTGGCGGTGCAGTTGCTCATGTGGTGTTTAAAAGAAAAGTTCACATCGGATACTTGGCAGCCATTGTCGCGGCAAGCAATGCAGGCGGAGCGGGCAGCGTGGTTGGCGACACCACCACAACGATGATGTGGATTGACGGAGTGAATGCTCTCGATGTCACTCATGCCTTTGTCGGCTCTTTTGCCGCCATATTAGTTTTTGGTGTCATCGCTGCAAAGCAACAGGACAGATTCCAGCGAATCATTAAGGAAACACATGCGCATGTAAATATCCTGTGGAAAAATATTCTTGTGGTCGCGCTGATTCTCCTTGGAGCCATCATCACCAACTGGACGTTGGATTTTCCGGCAGCCGGAGTTTGGTTCGCCATTTTGCTCGGAGCAGCATTTGTTAAAACCCCCTGGAAAGAAATTCCGAATGCGCTGAAGGGAACCTTATTTCTTTTGTCGCTCGTGATGTGTGCTTCAATGATGCCGGTGAAAGAATTACCTCCGGCTTCAGCGTGGACAGCATTTTCACTCGGGTTTATTTCAGCAGTGTTTGATAATATTCCGCTTACAAAACTTTGTCTCGAGCAAGGCGGTTACGATTGGGGAATACTTGCATTCTCTGTCGGCTTTGGCGGTTCGATGATTTGGTTTGGTTCGTCTGCCGGTGTTGCGCTTTCCAACATGTATCCTGAGGCGAAGTCAACCGTTGCTTACATAAAAAACGGGTGGCACGTTACAGTTGCCTACATCATTTCATTTTTCATTATGCTTGGCATTGTCGGCTGGCATCCGCATGACCCGCATAAAAAACACGCAGGTGAACTGCCTGCTGTTTCTGCTCAGCCAAGATAAGTATTACAATGCCGATCGAAGCAGTATCGTTTCTTTGGTCGGCATAGTGACGGCTGAATCCGGTTCGAGAGAAACAGCCCAACTGTCGGCAACGATAACTGAAACCATTCGCTGCAGGTGTTTGTCGAAATTCATTTTGAAGTGACCGAGGTCAGCCGGTAATCCCATATCATAAACCCAAAGGTGATATTCTTTGCCTGAAGGCGGCACGGGAAGAAAAATCACATCGAGAAAAACTTCACCGGAAAACCGGTTCCAGTAGATGCGCGCATAATTGGTTGATTCGCCTTTCGGGTCTTTCAGGTTTACCACCTGGCAGTTGATGTCGCGGATGATGGATTGCTCGTTGAACATGGACTGGAAATCGAGCTTGAGAAATTCCAGTTCCTGTTTGGTCCTGGAATTTTCATTGCGCACTTTCGCGTAATGCTGTTCTGCCTGGTACCATTTCATAAAAAAGAAAACGCTGGTGGCGGTTCCGATGAGCATCGCAAACAGGCATGCGGCAAGCAGAATTTTATACGCCTTCGACCAGCGGCTGACGATGACTTTTAAATTGCCCGTTCCGTTTTTGTATTTTTCTTCAACCATCAGCCGTGTTCATATTGTCAGCAGGTGTTCTGCATTTTCATTGATGCCAAATTATAATTTCTATGGATGAAATTAAAACACTATTATTTTTTTTGTTGCAATTCTCTCGTCCGATTTTACCTGCAGAAAATAAACTCCCGGGGATATATCCGCCACATCCAATTCATATCTTTTTTCATGTCCCGGAAAAATTTCCTGCACTGAAAAATCTTTCATACACTTTCCGCTGACATCAACCAGTTGAACTGAATAAGTCAATGATTGCTTAACGGTAATTGAAACAAAAATATTTGCACTTGCCGGATTCGGAAATGCATCAAAGGCAAATGACTCATCAGCCGGCTGCGACATGCTGCTCGTAATATCTTCCGTGACAACAAGCGTGGAAAGAAAAATCTGGTCTCCTGAATTGCTGTTGTTGTTGTTGGCGCAGTTGAACGCTCCGTAAAAGGTGACTGTTCCTGTTCCTGTAGCCGGAGCAGTCCAGTTGAACGACCATGCCTTGGTCCCCGGTGTTGCCATGGCATTAGAACCTGTTGTGGTATGAGTGACATATTTGGGATTGCTTGACGCAAACCGTGTGTTTGTTGCGTCTGTGATTATGTTTGTTCCGGCTAATGCTCCCGTGCCTGTTTGCGGAGATATTTCAAAACCAAAACGCACACATGAAGTGAACATGGCGCCAGCCGAAATGGTATAGGTGCTGCCCGGAACATAACCTGCTCCCGGAATGGTTGATGTAATCCAGCCGGTTACGTTGGTGACAGGAAACCCAGTGTGGCATCCGAAAGCATTGCACGCTACTCCTGAATTATCGAAAGGCGAACCTGTGCGTCCGGAGGGTGCTCCCACGCGGTTGGAAAATCCATCGCGGTATATCGCCTGTGAGAAAATAAATATTGCCGCTGCGGACAATAGGGTTAAGCAGAAACTTTTTTTCATAGTTGACATGATTTAAGAGTCACAAAAATATAATTAAAAATAAACTTAACGGAATCTTGGGTGAACGGTTGAAAGCGCAGGGTAAATAATTCGCAGAGTATTGTATATTCTCTCAATAATAATATTCAGTGCCTGATTCAATGCTGCCGGTTATGAAAGATTAATCGTTGCCCCCGGAAACAAATTATGACCAACCGGGTCGGAGCAGGTATAGTTCACTATTCAAAATTGAAACCCTGAATAGATTAACCTTAGCTGCATCAACTTTTTTAACTTAGCCAACGCAAAAATTATTAATTCTTAATTCTTAATTTCTTTATGGCAACTGACCGTTTCACCGCCCCCGACTACTACCAGATTGACGAACTCCTCACCGAGGAACAAAAACTCGTGCGCAACAGCGTGCGCGAGTGGGTGAAGCGCGAAGTTTCTCCCATCATTGAAGAAGCATGCCAGAAGGCGGAGTTTCCGAAACATCTCATCAAGGGACTGGCAGAAATCGGTGCATTCGGTCCGTACATCCCGCAGCAATACGGTGGCGGTGGTCTCGACCAGATTTCCTATGGATTGATTATGCAGGAGCTCGAGCGCGGTGATTCAGGAATACGTTCAACCGCTTCGGTGCAGAGTTCGCTTGTCATGTTTCCGATTTTTACTTATGGAAGTGAAGAACAGCGGAAAAAATATTTACCCAAACTCGCCAGCGGTGAGTGGATGGGCTGTTTCGGTTTGACAGAGCCGGATTTCGGTTCCAATCCCTCCGGCATGCTGAGCAACTTCAAAGACAAGGGTGACCATGTTGTACTGAATGGTTCAAAGATGTGGATAAGCAATGCTCCGTTTGCCGACATCGCTGTGGTGTGGGCGAAAGACGAAGAAGGAATTATCAGAGGATTAATTATCGAGCGCGGCATGAAAGGATTCACCACTCCCGAAACGCACGGCAAGTGGTCGCTGCGGGCAAGCGCGACAGGCGAATTGGTTTTCGATAATGTAAAAGTTCCCAAAGAAAATATTTTTCCGAACGTGAAAGGATTGAAAGGACCTCTTGGCTGTTTGAACTCTGCGCGTTACGGAATAAGCTGGGGCGCTGTTGGTGCAGCCATGGATTGCTACGATTCCGCACTGCGCTATTCCAAAGAAAGAATTCAGTTCGGCAAACCCATTGGCGGATTTCAGCTCACGCAGAAAAAACTTGCTGAGATGATTACTGAAATTACTAAAGCGCAACTCCTCTGCTGGCGGCTCGGTGTTTTAAAAAATGAAAACCGAGCAACGCCTGCGCAAATCTCCATGGCAAAGCGCAACAACGTGAACATGGCGCTTGAAATTACGCACATAGCACGGCAGATACACGGTGGCATGGGCATCACAGGCGAATATCCCATCATGCGCCACATGATGAATCTCGAAAGCGTAATTACTTACGAGGGAACGCATGACATCCATCTTTTGATTACGGGAATGGATGTGACGGGGTTGAATGCGTTTGAGTGAAAAATTACTTCTGCTTCACCAGCTTTACAATTTTTCTCTCCTTTTCTGAAATGATTTCAACATAATAAATTCCATTCGTCAACTCCTCTCCGCATTTGAATTCTTTCCCCGCAGAAATATGCTGATGCGATTCAACAATCCTTCCTGTCAAATCAAAAATATTTATTGAGCAGGAAATCTTTTCTGATGCATCAATCACAAATGTGAAATCATTGCTGGATGGGTTAGGATAAACATTTACCTCAAAATCATTCAGAGAAATACTTTCTTCCTCTCTGCACGGCATGGCAATGGCAAGCGTTCTTATCGGCCCGGAACCGCAGGCATTGTTCGCTTTCACTGTGATGTTGCCCGCACTGTTTCCGAACCGGACTTTTATCTGAACTGTTCCCTGCCCGTTTTTTATTTGGGTTCCGGGCGGAACTGTCCATGTGTATGAAGTTGCTCCCGTCACAGCAGCAATATTATAGATGACATTGTTCTGGTTGTGACAAACGGATGCAGGACCATTGATATTGCCCGGCTGTGCAGGAACTCCTGTTGTGGTTATGCTTGAAGCACCGCTGCTTCCGCAACTGTTGGTGGCAACAACAGAAATGTTTCCGCTTGTATATGTGTTCGTATAAAGAACATTCACACTCGTGGTCCCCTGCCCGCTGCTGATGCTCGCTCCTGATGGAACACTCCAGGTGTATCCTGTCGCTCCCCCAACTGCACCGATGGTATACGTCTTTGTTGAATTGCAAACCCCCGTAGTTTGTCCTGTGATGCTTCCCGGTGTGGCTGGTAAACTGTTTACAGTTACGGAAATGGCATTGGATGTCGCGCTTCCGCAGGAATTTGTTACAACACAATCATAGCTGCCGGTTGCATTAGCCGTGTAAGACGATGCAGTCGCTCCGGAAATATTCGCTCCGTTCTGTCTCCATTGATAGCTCAGTCCTGTTCCCGTGTTCGCATTAAGTGTAACTGAGCCTGGCGAGCAGAATGTTGTTGCTCCGCTGGCTGTAATACTTGCTGTCGGAAGTGGATTAACCGTTACAGAAATTGTATTTGATGTTGCACTTCCGCAACTGTTGGAAACAATGCAATCATAATTTCCTGTTGCCGTTGCTGTATAAAAAGACAAAGTAGCTCCCGAAATATTTCCACTGTTCAATCTCCATTGGTATGAAAGCCCTGTTCCCGTGTTTGCGTTAAGTGTAACAGAACCGGGAGAGCAAAATGTTGTTGCTCCCGATGCAGAGATTGAAGCGGAAGGAAGCGAATTCACCATCACTGCAATTGAATTGGACGTTGCACTTCCGCAGGTGTTGGAAACAACACAATCATAACTTCCGCTTGCGTTGGCGACATAAGATGATGCTGTCTCTCCGGAAATATTTCCTCCGTTCAACCGCCATTGATAGGAAAGTCCTGTTCCGGTGTTTGCATTAAGCGTAACCGAGCCGGGGGAGCAGAATGTAGTTGAACCCGCAGCAGTAATAGTCGCTGATGGAATCGAATTAACAGTTACCGAAATCGTATTTGAAGTTGCACTTCCGCAAGCGTTTGTAACAATGCAGTCATAATTTCCGGTTGCCGTTGCCGGATAAGAAGCAGACGTTGCTCCCGAAATATTTCCTCCGTTCAACCTCCATTGATATGATAACCCTGTGCCTGTGTTAGCATCAAGTGTCACCGAGCCGGGCGAGCAAAATGTGGTCGAGCCAACGGCTGTGATGGAAGCTGTGGGTGCAACATCCTCTGTTACTACAATATTATTTGATGTTCTCGCTCCACAGGTGTTGGTAACAACACAGTCATAATTCCCTGCTGCCGTTGCCGGATAAGAAGAAGAGTTCGCACCGGAAATATTTACAGCGCTCTCCCTCCACTGGTATGTGCATCCTGTGCAGGTGCTCACGCTCAGCATTACCGAACCGGGAGCGCAAAATGCCGTGGGGCCTCCGGCTGTGACTGCAGCAGAAGGCAAAACATCTGCCTGGACTGTAATAATATTCGATGGCGTGCTGCCGCAACTGTTCGTAACAACGCAATCAAAGTTGCCGCTTGCTGTTGCTGAGTAAGAAGATAAAGTTTCTCCTGAAATATCAGAACCGTTTAACCGCCATTGGTAAGATAATCCGCTTCCTGTGTTTGCATCAAGCGTTACCGAACCGGGGTCGCAGAATGTTGTTGGTCCTGCAGCGGTAATTACAGCAGTTGGCGCAGAATTGACGGTTATTGTTATTACATTTGAAGTGGCGATGCCGCAGCTATTTGAAACAACACAATCATAATTTCCTGTCGCAGTTGCAACAAAAGAAGATGTCGTTGCGCCTATAATTACAGAACTGTTTAATTGCCATTGATAGGTAAGCCCTGAGCCCGTGTTAGCATTCAGCGTTACGGAACCGGGAGAACAAAATATTGTTGGTCCTGCTGCAGTGATAGTTGCAGCCGGTGAAGAATTAATTGTGACAGTGATTGTATTTGACATTGTACTTCCGCAGGTATTGGAAACAATGCAATCGTAATTTCCGGTAGTTGCGGCCGTGTATGATGATGCGGTTGCTCCGGGAATATTTCCTCCGTTCAATCTCCATTGATAGGTAAGCCCTGAACCAATATTGGCATCAAGGGTTACAGTTGCAGGAGAACATACTGTTGTCGAACCGCCTGCCGTGATGACGGCTGACGGGAAGGGACATGGATTCGTAATACACCCATATGACCAAACAGGGTCAGTACCTTCAGCAGAAGCTGTTGTACCTAACACACCGCTATTATTAGTTGGCGAATAATCCTGGATGACTTGCCCGGTCCCTTCATTCATTCTCCAGTTACCAATCAGACTGGGTTCAAGCCCGGTGAGGAATGTATCTCTTGATGCCAGTATTTGTGACGGATTTCTTTCTACGCTCCAAAAACGAATCTCGTGAATTGTTCCGGTGAATGGACTGGGATTTGGCTCATCTCTCCCAATCCAAAGGGCATGTGTTGAATTAATATTGGAAGTAGATGCTGTGCGCGTTGATACAAGTGTGCCGTCTACATAAAACTTAACGGTGCTTCCTGCCCGGGAAACAGCTACATGATGACATATATTATCACGCAAATTAATACTTGTGCTTACATAATTAATACCTGCCATCTGTAAACTCGGTTGTCCCGAATACAAGAAAAAAATGAAGCCATTACTTGTAGTTCCTCGCTTACTCAGGATAGTAGGGGCGCTGGCTGATTGAGATGTTGACGCTTTTATCCATGCTTCGATTGTAAAATCTCCTGTACCTAAATTGTAAGATGCATTATCGCTTATGGTGGCTTGGCTATTTGAACCGTTAAACTGAAGGGCGCTGGAACATACTCCGGAAATGGTTACAGTAATAATATTCGAAGTTGAACTTCCACAGGCGTTTGTCACAATGCAGTCATAATTTCCGGAGGTAGAAACTGTGCGCCATGATGCAGTTGCTCCGGAAATATTCACTCCGTTCAACCGCCACTGATAAGAAAGTCCATCTCCTGTGTTTGCGATGAGAGTTACCGAACCGGGAGAACAGATAGTCGTTGCCCCATTGGCGGTTATTGTTGCTGTTGGCGGGGATGTCAGTACTGCTACAACAATCGCATTAGATGTAACGGTGCCGCAAGAGTTTGTAAGAAAACATCTGTAACTACCTGCCGAGCTGGCAACATAAGAAGCGGCTGTGGCTCCGGGTATGTCCACGTTATTAACCCTCCATTGATAAGTCAGGCCGCTGATGGTGCTTGCATTGAGCGTAACGGAACCGGGCGAACAAAATATTGTTGGACCTCCGGCCCATATGGATGCAGGAGGCCCGGGGAGAATAGTAACCGCTATCTTGTTTGTCGTTACAGGACCACAACTGTTAGTAATGACACAAAAGTATGTTTCGGAAACATTGGCTGATAAAGTGAAAGAAGTTGTAGAGACCAGAATGGGAAAACCCCCGTTGTATTTATACCATTTGTAACTTGTATTTCCCGATTGTGCTACAAGCTGAACACTGTTGCACGCTGTTGTCGGACCGGGAGCGTAAATTGTATCGGCAGGAAGTGTGCAATTTGAGCAGCCGGCAAGAGTTGTGGGACCAAATACAGAACCGGCATTATTATAAATTGAAAAATCATATGTGGTATTTAAGGAAATGTAATCCAATCTCCATAAACCTATTATCCCTGAAGTGAAGCCGCTGATAGCTGTATTCATGGCTGCCTGGATTTGTGACTGAGTGCGGGCAAGATTCCAGAACCTGAATTCCTGTACGAAGCCGCAATAGGAATCAAGTGTAAAAGAGTTGCCTATCTGAAGATAATTTGGAACCGTCACCGAGCCAGCTGAACTTTGTGATTGAAACAGCGTACCGTCTTTATATAAAGACAAAGTAGTTCCTGAACGTACGATTGCGAGGTGATGACAAAGGTGGTCATTAAATGAAATACCTATAAATGTATTATATGCACCTCCGAGAAAAACATATACACCATTTCCTCCGCTAAGAGAAATTCCTATAGTCGCTGGGTCAATGAGGGGAATTGGTCCCGGAGAGTATAATAATAATGTGGACGGATACACTTGATATGTATTCATCTTAATCCACATCTCAATGGTCAGGTCTCCTGTTCCGATATTATAGGCAGAGATAGTGGGAATCCGAACATAGTCATCAATCCCGTCAAATTGAAACCCGGTTGAATTAATTTGAGCGAATGAAAACGCAGAAAGAAAAATTCTGCACAGTAGAAGAGTAATTTTTTTCATGTCAATCAGGTTTAAAATGTTTTCAGATATAAAGTTACCTTTTCTTTATCACTGTCCGAAACTCTTCGCTGCAATCAGAATCAGGATGCAAACAACAAGAATAATTTTTGCCAGCAGAACTTTTTTCTCATGGGTGACGCCTTGCCCGGTGTTCATCCTTATTGTGTCGTAATTTTTTTTCATAAAAGTCAGGATTAAAAAGTTTCACGATGTAAAGTTTACTTTTATCTCAATACAAAGTTTTTATTTTCCGTAAGCAGCAAAAAAGCAGTCGCAGAATATTCTTTTCCGTCTGTCAATTATCAAAGCCGGTAGACGAAAGAAAATCTCACGGAATTTCTCCGGAAAAACAACTTCCCCGTTCTGAACAGTTTCAGCCAAACCAAAGGAGCGGGCCGGCTGCGCTGTCCCGCTCCTGAGAAAATAAACTTTGCAGAAAAAATTGCCTGCACAGGAGATGATTACTTCATACTCTCCAGCAGCGAATTAATTTTTTTCAGGTACTCATTCTCTTTCATCACCGCTTCCCGCTTCAATCCGTCAATCTCTCTTTCAAGCGCAGCAATTTTTTCCTTCAGCCCCTCAATCAGAATATCCTTTTCATCCTTGCCCTCCGCAGCGTTAGCGGACGAGGGCTTGTCCCCTGTCCCTTGTTCCTCTGTTTCTTCTTCCACATAATAATACTTCAGGAAATTATGCTTCAGCACGCGGCTCACCCTCACCAGCGACATCACATCAATCGTCTTGCGCGTCATCAGGTAGCTCACCGATGCAGGCGTTATTCCCGCAGCGCGCGCCAGTTGCGCCCTCGTCAGATGTTTTTCTTTTAACACTTCGAGAATTTTCTCTCCAATCTTTACTTCACTGTTCATTTTATTCGTTTCCATTGTTACAATTTTTAATCTGTGTCAATCTGTGTAATCTGTGGCTAATATTTTTCTCATTTCAAAATCATTAAAATCATATTCATCCAAATCTTTTTCGCTCATACCATTTCATTTATCCCTGTTAACGCATAAACCATTTCAATTATTATCAACTCAACCGGGCATCGCATCCGTTAGCCCTCTCCTGACAGTCATTAAATGACAATTGACATCCGTGCGATGACATGTAACATTTAAAAGATGGCTAATGACACCCATTAAATGACAATCGACATTCAAAAAATGGCTTACGGCAGTATTAAAACAATAAGTGACATTCATAAGATGACTTATGACAGTCATTAAATGGCTAATGACATTCAAAAGATGCCTGATAACAGCAATAATATGCCTGTCAACATTAATTAAATGACTAACGACACTCATTAGATGTCTTTCGACATTACCATTTTTCCTCACGACATTTAAAAAACATTAAACATCAGCACAATGTTCCGCTGTAAAAATCAGTCGGGAGCAATCAACAGCCATTCGGAAACGGGCAACCATAATATTTTCAGTCCTTTCCGGAGAAATATTCCTGCTGACATTTGCTGTCCCATCATTAACAGCAAAAAAATGCAGCAACAAATTTATTTTGAAACCTCTTTCACAAACCGGTAGAGATTAAAATCCTTCTCTTTCATTTTTTCTCTGAGCATTTCCGAAATCGCAGTGCGGGTCACATCTTTCATCCGCTCTTTGGCAATTATGCGGAATGCTTTTTCGGTGAGCAGCGCCACCTTCTTTGTGTTCTGTGATGATGAAAGAAACAGGTTGATTTTTTCCGCAAGCTCCACTGTTCCTTTGTCCTGTGTGGCAATGCAGGAAACCACGGGAGGGAGCCATCCCGCATTTTTTTTATGCTGAACCATCCAAGCGAGCGAAGAAGAAAATTTTTCAGCGTCTTCATGGTCTGATTTGTTCACGACATAGATGTCGGCAATTTCCATCACGCCCGATTTCAGCGTCTGTATTTCATCACCGCTTTCGGGCACGAGCACAAGCACCGTTGCATCGGCAAGCGAAGCAATTTCTGTTTCGCTTTGCCCCACGCCAACGGTTTCAACCAGCACCAAATCAAACCCGGCCGACTTCATCGCATCGGTTATCTCCAGCGCTTTGTCCGTGAGCCCGCCCAGCGAACCGCGTGTGGCAACGGAGCGGATGAAAACATTTTCATTGTTGAAATGCATCGCCATGTGCAGCCGGTCGCCCAGCAGCGAACCGCGTGTGAATGGCGAGGTGGGGTCAACGGCAAGCACGGCAACTTTTTTTCCTGATGAAGAATAATGCTGAATCAGGTTGTTGATGAGTGTACTCTTCCCCGCCCCCGGTGGTCCCGTGATTCCGATGACGGGAACGGATGATGCGGGAAGCGATTGAAGAATTTCTTCCCACCCTTCCGATTCATTTTCGACAATGGAAATGCAGCGGGCAAGCGCCTGCCGGTCGCTCTTTATTTTCCTAACGAGTTCTGTTTCTGCTGCCATTCTTTTCACAAAGGAAACGATTGGCTGATGATTCGCAAAATGAATCGAGGCAATCAAAATAATGTGGCTGAAATCGTCTATCATAATTTGTTCCCCGGTTCGTTAAGGCATCAATGTAATTGCAATACTTTTGTTTTGCATTAAACTCCACGGCTTGAAACGGGTTCTCATTTCACTTCTCATTGTATTGCTTTCGGCTGCCGCGCAGGCACAGCCACTGAGTTCACTGCGCGCAAAATATTTCTCCACAACACCGGATACGGTCACACTTGATTCGCTCACTCTCGTTCCCGGCTCATTAAAACTTTTCACAAAAAGCGGTGTGTCTGTGGATGATTTTTTCTACACCGTTGACTATGTGAACGGGCGTTTAATTAAAAATAAAAATCAGGTGGAGCGTGTCATACTGGAAGAAGACACGCTACGCGCGGTGTACCGGGTTTTTTATTTCCGGCTCAGCGAAGTGTTCAGCCACAAAGACACTTCGCTCATGAACACTGCTGTGCTGCGTGTCTATAATCCGTTCTCTTCAAAGGACGGTGACCGCAACAGCGACCCTTTTCATTTCGAGGGGCTGAATAAGAGCGGGAGCATTTCGCGCGGCATCAGTTTCGGCAACAACCAGGACGTGGTGGTGAACTCCAGTTTGAACCTTCAGCTTTCCGGCAAGGTGAGTGATAACATCAATATCCTTGCTGCCATCACTGATGAAAATGTTCCCTTCCAGCCCGAAGGAAATACACAGCAGCTTTCCGACTTTGACAAGGTTTACATCCAGCTCTTCAACGACAAAACAAAACTCACAGCGGGCGACTACGATTTGCGCAGACCGGACAGTTACTTCATGAACTTTTTTAAAAAGTCACAGGGCGCTTCGCTTGCCACAAAGTTTAACACATCCAATCGCCAGGGAGAACGCAACGACACCATGCGTACCTCGGCAAGCTTTTCTGTATCCAAAGGAAAGACAGCGCGTAACATCATAAGCGGCATCGAAGGCAACCAGGGTCCGTACCGCCTCACCGGCAACAACAACGAACTCTTCATCATCGTGCTTGCCGGCACCGAGCGTGTTTTCCTCGATGGCATTCCGCTCACGCGCGGGCAGCAATATGATTACGTGATTGACTACAACACAGCACAGCTCTCCTTCACCCCGAAGCATCTCATAAGCAAGGACTCGCGCATCGTGGCGGAGTTTGAATACTCCGACAAATATTATTTGCGCACACTTTTCTTTTTCAACAACGAATATGAAAGGAAAAAAGTGAGGATGAAATTTAATTTCTATACCGAACAGGACAGCAAGAACCAACCCCTCCAGCAATCACTCGACTCGGCAAGAAAGCAGACGCTCGCTGATGTGGGCGACAATCTTCAGCAGGCATTTTATTCCACTGCCGACAGCAGTGCATTCAATGCCGACCAGGTGATGTATCAGAAAATAGATACGGTTGATTGCAACATTCAGCCATATCCCTATTACAAGTATTCAACAGTTGCCGACAGCGCGCATTGGCAGCTCATGTTTTCTTACGCAGGTCAGGGAGGCGGAAATTATGTTCCTGACACTGCTTCTACTGCAAACGGAAAAGTATATCGGTTTGTTCCTCCCGTGAATTGCTTTCCGCAAGGGAGCTATGAGCCGAAAGCATTATTAATCTCACCGAAGAAACAGCAGATGCTCACGCTGGGCGCTGATGTAAAGTTTTCTGAAACCAATACGCTGACCACTGAAGCGGCTTACGCTAATAATGATGTAAACCTTTTCTCTGCAAAAGATAAAGGCGATGATAACGGCT
>DATDOJ010000097.1:0-3075 GCA_035293345.1 Bacteroidia bacterium | reverse complement strand
GCATTGCGCAAAAAGAAAATTGCTTGTCAGCGTTGTGATTAACAGCGCCAAAAAAAGTTTTAGAGTTTTCATGGGCTTAAGGTTTTAAAATTGTTTATGTAAAGTTATAGGATTTTTTCAATATCAGACAACAAGAGCGCTGACTAATGTTCACTGGGATTTTGCAATACGTTTTATCCTGCTTACTTTTACTAAAATGCAAGTGAATCTTGTTTTATCAGGCGGTGGCGCGCGGGGCGTTGCTCATCTCGGTGTAGTGAAAAGAATGCTGGAATCGGGGATTACAATTAATGCTATTTCAGGAGTCAGCGCGGGAGCTATAGCGGGTGCTTTCATAGCGCGGGGAATGTCGCCCGATGCGATTCTGCGCGTGTCACTTAACAATGCGGGCTTCCATCTCAGGCGTCCAAGGTTCAGTTTAGGATTCTTCAGCAAAAAAAAACTTGAAGGCGTTCTTACCAGCTTCTTTCCTGAAAATTCGTTTAGCGCGCTATCAATACCCCTTCATATTGCTGCAGTAAATCTCAATTCTGCGGTTACAGAATTTTTTTCTTCAGGTGAATTAATAAAACCATTGCTGGCATCCGCTGCGTTGCCGCTAATCTTTCCTGCAGTCGAAATCAACGGCAGTCAATATATGGACGGGGGCTTGCTGAACAATCTGCCTGTCGAGCCATTTCTCGAAGCTAAACTTCCTATCATCGGTGTGCACGTGAACCCCGTAGCTGCTCATGAGCATTACGCTTATAAAGTACAGATTATAGAGCGAAGCATTGAACTCGCCATCAATAAAAATATCCGCCCGCGAAAGCGAAAGTGCACTCTGTTTATTGAACCTCCTGAGTTGAAACGATTTTCAAGCTATGATTTTGCAAGGTCTGAAGAAATGTTCAACATAGCTTACGACCATTCAAAAGAGCCGTTGGAAAAATTTATTGCAAGGGAAGAAAAACATAGCGGCAGCGCTTAATAAATTATTTACTTCGCCTTTCTAATTTTCAGTCAGTAAAAATAAATGTCTTTGGCTCAAATTATCTTCATTGTACTCAGCGCAGCAGCGTTCGGCTTTTTCACTTATACCATCCTTCGGCTGTTGAAACTTTTTCGTTTCACCAAATCAGAGAACAGATGGAATAATATTGGCAGACGTGCAGTCACTACTTTGCTTGTCGCCTTCGGACAAACCAAAATGATGAAGCGCCCGATTGCGGGTTTGCTTCACGCCTTTGTCTGGTGGGGATTTTTGGTCATCACCATCGGCTCACTCGAAATGATGATTGACGGAATTACAGGCATTGACAAAGTTTTTTCATCGCTTGGCGGGTTCTACACTTTCGTCACCGCATCCAGCGACATCTTTGCAGCGCTTATAGTTTTATCCTGCATAATTTTTCTGTGCCGCAGGTACATCACCAAACCAAAACGCTTCATCGCACCGGAGATGAAACCATCCTCTCGTGCAGACGCTACATTTATTCTATCACTCATTCTTATCCTGATGCTCACACTGCTCGGAATGAATGCAGCGTATATCGCAGCATCTGACAGCGATTATTCCGGCTCGTTCCCCGGGAGTTATTTTCTCACACCTCTGTTTTCCTCTCTTGAGCACGAACAGATTGCAGTAATAGAAAAGGCAAACTGGTGGATTCACATCGTCATCATTTATTTCTTTCTCAACTTTCTCCCCTACTCAAAACATTTTCATGTCTTCGCATCCGTGCCGAATGTTTTTTTCACACGCATGGAGCCGTATGCAAAGCTGCAGAACATGGAATCCGTTACACGCGAAGTAAATATTATGCTCAATCCTTCAGCGCAGACAGACGCCTCTCCACCACCGGAAAGATTCGGAGTGAAAGATGCTGAAGATGTCACATGGAAAACATTGCTCGATTCGTACACCTGCACAGAATGCGGACGCTGCACGGCAGTGTGTCCCGCGAACACAACAGGCAAACTTTTATCTCCGCGCAAGCTTTACATTGACCTTCGCAGAAGAATGAAAGATAAATCAGACGGATTAATTCAAACCGGAAAAGAATTTACTGACGGCAAATCTCTCATAGGTTCCGACTATATCACCGAAGAAGAACTCTGGGCATGCACCACCTGCATGGCGTGCATAGAAGAATGTCCGGTTGACATTGACCACGTTCCGTTCATCATTGACATGCGGAGAAATCTGGTGATGGAAGAATCGAAAGTTCCTGCGCTTCTTGGTACAATGTTTTCGAATATAGAAAACAACGGAGCTCCTTGGGCATTTGCAGCGAGTGACCGGTTCAACTGGGCGAATGACATTGAGATGAAATCGGTTACTAATAACTAATTCATACGAAAATACTAATCAGGAAGATTACCCATGACATTGGTTTCAAAAAGAGATGACTTGATTTATCCTGAACTCTGTTATGAAATAGTTGGATGTGCCTATGATGTTTACAATTCACTTGGCACCGGATTAAAAGAAAGTACTTATCAAAAAGCACTTGGAATATCAATGAGAAATAAAAATCATATAGTTGAAGAACAAATACCTTTGGAAATAAGATATGCAGGACAATCAATTGGCAGAAGGTATCTTGATTTCCGGGTGGATAAAAAAATAATTGTAGAAATCAAAAAGGGAGGCCGGTATTCAAAGAACTACATCGACCAGGTTGTAGAGTATCTGAAAATTTCAGGATTAAAGTTAGCCATACTCATTGACTTTGGCAAGGACGGTGTAATATTCAAACGGCTTGTCAATTTGGATTCCAATAACTCCGTAAAATAATTATCACCTATTCGTATATTAGTACAAATTCGTTATTAGTAACCAAATGAAATTGACAGTCCCAACAATGGCTGAGTTCACATCACGTGGTGAATCACCTGAAATATTATTTTGGGTTGGCTGCGCGGGAAGCTTTGATGAGCGTGCGCAAAAGATTACAAAAGCAGTTGCAAAAATTCTCCATCATGCAGGAATAAAATATGCGGTGCTCGGAACAGAAGAAAGTTGTACCGGTGATCCGGCTAAACGTTCGGGTAACGAATTTCTTTTTCAGATGCAGGCAATAAATAATATCA
>DATDOJ010000096.1:0-10811 GCA_035293345.1 Bacteroidia bacterium | reverse complement strand
AACTGCAATCCTTTTTCAACAGCAAGGGCGCAGCCGTGATTGTTGATGTGAGAAGAAAGATAATCCATCCGGCTCGTCACATAAATGAACTGGCGAAAGGTTAAACTCTCACACATCTTTTCTATGGAACGATGAATGTAGCCGAGGTGCGGTTCAACATTCATGATGGTTTCTCCGCGAACCGTAATGATAAGATGCAGCACTCCGTGGGTTGACGGATGCTGCGGTCCCATATTAACTATTAGGTCGCCTTCTGTTGTTGTGCCTACTTCTTCTAACATTTGAAAAAATTATGAATGTAGAATTCAGAATGTTGAATAATGAAGTGAAATTCCGTTCATCCCCAACTTCTAAATTCAATATTCAACATTCATTATTCATTGTTCTTTTAGAGTTTAATAATATTAATCGGGTCTTCGTAGTCCTTCCTAAGCGGCCAGCCCACCCAGTCATCGGTGAGAAATAATCTTCGCAAACCGGGATGATTCAGGAAAGTCACTCCGAACAAATCATACACTTCCAGTTCGTGAAAGTCAGCCGTGCGCCAGATTTTCCAAACGCTTTCAATCACAGGATTTGCTCGGTCAAGCTTTGATTTAACAACAAGGGTATGACGGTGTGTCAGCGAAGTGAGATGATAGACCATGGTGAGATGCGTTTTCCAATCCACGCAGGTCAGGAACGTCATGAAGTCAAAACTCAAATCAGGATTGTCGTGAAGCTGTTTTGCAAAGGGCAGCCAATCCTTCGGTTCAATGTTAGCTGCAACCCATTCTGTTCCCTCTTCAAATGTTACTGACGGAAGCCACTCCGTCAGCTTTGTTTTTAATTCTTCGTTCGTCATTTCTTAATATCCTGGGGAATTCCAACATTAGCCGGTTCTCCGATTTGTATTTTTTCTCTTGGTACACCGGAGGTAATTTTTTTCTGCAGAGTAATCATCGCATGCAGCAATGCTTCAGGGCGCGGTGGACAGCCGGCTATGTAAACATCAACCGGAAGAACATGGTCTGCGCCTTTCACTACGGAGTAAGTATTATAAAAGAATGGTCCGCCACTCGTAGCACATGCACCCATGGCGATTACATATTTCGGGTCGGGCATCTGGTCATATAAACGCCTGAGCACGGGACCCATTTTATTTACAATAGTGCCGGCAATAATAATTACGTCTGCCTGGCGCGGAGTGGCGCGGGCAACTTCAAAACCAAAGCGCGACCAGTCATACTTCGCTCCGGCTGTGGACATCATTTCAATGGCGCAGCAGCTTGTTCCGAACACGAGGGGCCACAATGAATTGGAGCGCGCCCAGTTGATGACATCGTCCAGCTTGCTCACCAATATTCCACCGCCCGGTGTGTTGTGCACCTGTCCGGGAAACGGTTCGGGAGCTCTCATTCCTTCTTTTACATCCATTTTAATGCTCCTTTCTTATGTGCGTATAATAATCCGAGAAAAAGTATAAACAGAAAAACAACGATTTCAACAAATGCAATCCACCCTGCGGTTTTCACTGCCACCGCCCAGGGAAAGAGAAACACAAGTTCAACATCAAAAATCAAAAAGATGAGTGCGAAAAGATAGTAGCCCACGTTGAACTGAATCCATGTTTTGCCGATGGTTTCAACACCGCATTCATAGGGTTCGCCTTTTGCCGCGTTCTTCGAACCTTTATTCAGAAGTTTGGAGCCGAGGATTCCACCGCCTGCGAAAATCAGCGCGCTGATAATTAAAATAATCATTGATGCCGGACCCATGGTGAAAATCAGTTATAGGTTATACGTTATATGTTATCAGAGAGTACTGAATAATTGAGTTGTAGCATCGCCAAAGCCGTATAACGAATAACCTGTAACGAATAACGTTTTTATTTTGCGCGCAAATGTATAAGACAAAGCGGGATTAAAAAATTCAGCAGGATGATATTTATCACCCATTTCTTTTTGTCATTCGCATAATTCCGAAACAGGGTTCAGTAAATTAAAGAGTAGTTTTGAAATCGAATTAGAAAAACTGAACTTCTATGAAAAACAAAATCACACATCGCCTTTTGCTTTTTGCTTTTTGCCTTTTGCAAATTTCATTTGTTCAGGCGCAAGTCCCGCAAGCCATCAACTGCCAGGCAGTGGCGCGCAACACTGCCGGAAATGTTTTGATGAACCAAACCATTACCGTGCGGCTTACGGTTGAACAAGGTTCTGCGGGGACTCCTCTCTATGTGGAAGTGGAGCAGGCAGCAAAACAAGTTGGCTATGATTTCAGTGGAGTGGATGCGCCAAAGAGCGACAAAGATTTGTATGGCTTGCGCTATGCTGAGTTTGTAGTTCCCTTAGTAAAAGCCGTGCAGGCACTCTCCAATCAAAATGAGGAGTTCAAAAAAGAAAATGCACAGTTGCTCAAACGCATCGAAGCGTTGGAGACCTGTCTTCCACCGCGCATGGCAAACCACAACAGCAGGCAGGAAAAATAATTTTCCCTTCACTCCAGCCGCTCTACCACCCAGCCCTTGCCCGCAGCATGGCTGAGAAAGATGTGCCTGCGCTTATATTTTTTTTCGATATAGCGCACCACGGATGAGGGCGAGTATTTGCGCTCGCCCCAGTCCTCCGGCTCTATTAAAAGGATTTCCCCTTTCTGAAGCCCCGCTACTTTCCGGTAAACTTTTGAGCTGCCTCCGCGTCCGCGCCACGGCTCTTTTTCCATTTCTTCTCTGGTGATTAGTTTCATGATGTTTGGTATTAGTTTATAATAGAACATTTTTATTTAGCAAAAATACACCTTTCATTTCATTATTTACATGCTCTGTCATGAAATTTTCAAGATAAGATATGAAATAAACAAAATAAGACATGAAATAATCAAAATCTACTATGAAATATTCAAAATAGACCATGAAACACTCATAATCGACTATGAAAAATTCAAAATCGACTATGAAACACTCAAAATAGACAATGAAACACTCAAAATCGACTATGAAACAAACAAGACAAAACGAGACAAAGATAATAAGCGGGCAAAAAAAATCCCCCCGCACGGGGGAGGGACGGTCAATAAAAATAACTACGGTTAAGGATTTACAACCTCTGCCGGACCGCGCTGCGGAAACAATTCGTCCAGCGCATCGAAAAACGAATCGGCACCGGGCAGCCCGTTTTTCGAAGGCATTGAAGACACCATGCTCGCCCTGAGCAACGAACTGATGCGGCAAGGCATGAGCGGGTATTTTACCTGCCCGTTCGGGGTTTTTACCCGGATGAGCAGGTCATTTACCCGAATCTCCGGGTGTTTTGCCTGCATGCGCGGGGAGCTGACATGAAGCTTCAAGGAGAGGGCATGAAATTATTTGCAGCTCCGGAGGGAATCCCTGCCTGACTGCGGTCACGCAGGCAGGGAACCCCCTGCCATATATCTTCTTAAGAACTTTTTTCCGGCAGCCGACTTCAGGTATTTTTCTCTCTTTCTCGCATGAGAATAATCAGGATGGGCTTCAGTGAAAAAAATTTCCCAGGGTTTGAATGCTTTGGTATACCTGTTCTTTCCTGTGTTATGCTCATGTAATCTTCGCTCGGGATTTTCAGAAATGCCAACATAGATTTCAGCATTTATGAAATTTTTTAATGCATAAACCTTAACAACAGTAGCAGCTCCGGAGGGAATCGAACCCCCACCAAAAGTTCCGGAAACTTTCGTTCTATCCATTAAACTACGGAGCCAATGCTGATTTGAAAATGTATCAATTTGAAGATTTGGAAATTAAGCGGCAAAGAACTTCATTTTTTCATTTTCAAATTAACGAATCTTCAAATTCTCAAATTGAATTGTAGTCCCGACAGGAATCGAACCTGTATCAAGAGTTTAGGAAACTCCTATTCTATCCGTTGAACTACGGGACCAAAATTTTGTGCGGAAATAAATTCCCTGCAAAGGTCTTATCTTCTTACTCATCATCAAAAATAATTTTCTGTCTTTCGTATTCTGCGAACCTTTTTACATTTGCATCAAACTAAAACAGATATGTATAAGCGGATACTTTATATTTTTTCGGCAGCGTTATTTTCAATGTTGATTTTTTCCTGCGGCAGCGGCAACCAGGGTTCAGAATCAACGATGGTTGATTCCACTGCGCTTCGCGAAGACACCATGAGCGAAAAAACAAAGGAGATGGTTGACTTTAAATTTTTCTTTACGATTGCCAACCTGCCTTCGCCTATGGAAATCATAAGTTCCATATACAATAATCAGGTTCCTTATAACAAAGACCTCCTCAATTCGTCCGACAACGAATCGAACTATAACACATCCTATAAGAAGGCAGTTAATTATGGTGTGTATGGAATAGATATGGCGTACACCGCTTTCTACGGGCAAAACCAAAACCTGCTCGATTATTATTCAAGCGCTAAAAAGATTTCCGACAAGCTCGGCATCGGGGAAACGTTCGACAAGTTCACCGAAAGTTTCCGTGCCAACGAAGGCAACAAGGATTCGCTTGTGAAAATTATTGACCGCGCTTATGATGAAACGGATAAGTATCTGAAAAACAATAACCGCTACATCACCGCCACTCATATTATTACGGGAGCAATTTTGGAAGCGCAATATCTCAGCGTTGAACTCATGAAGAAGCGCGAGCGCACTCCGGAAAACGCAGCCATCTTCGACAAGATTTTTAACAACAAGCTCTATGTTCAGAATCTTATCAGCTTGATGGAGGAAATAAAAGGCGACCCCGACACGGGAAAACTTCTCGCCCAGTTTAAAGACCTGCAGAAGATTTATGACACGTTGCAAACATCCGCTGATATAAATAAAGAATCACTTGCCAAACTTTCAGCCGCGCTTGGCAAAATCAGGGCTGGTATTATTTCGTAGGAAGTAAGTTCACTGCAAAGACGTCTGCCATAGGGCAGATTCGTTCTCTGGCGAACGAAGGCGCAAAGGAAATTTTCTTTGCGCCTTATTTATTTTCTAATTTTCACCCCGTCAATAATTCTTACTTAAGAATTCAGTATTTCTTTTTCTCCGAACTCCGAACTCCTGACTATAAACTAACAGTATGAGTGAGAACATTCTCCGCGCACTGATGCAGTTGTTTGCTTTCGGAGCAGAGCTTGGACAAAAATCTGCTTCAGGAAGAAAAATTGTTGAAGCGTTTTTGCGGCAGCAGGTGAGTGCGGCAAGCGTGCTGGAATACATTTCTCTCTTCGATTATTATTTTCAGATTGTACGAGGAGGCGACAGCGCGGACAAAATATCCGGCAGCGTATCGCAGCAGGACGAAAAGGTTATCCGCATCTGCGGGGAAATAAATAAGGAGCTGAATGTCCGCCAGAAACATATTGTCCTCATCCGCCTCATTGAGTTTGTCATTTCCACCGGAGAAGAAGTAACCCAAGCGGAAAAAGAATTTCTCGGAACGGTCACTGAAGTTTTCAATGTCGGGCTGGAAGATTATTCGCTTTGCTTTTCGTTTGTGAGCGGTGAAAATCCCGAAGCGCTTCATTCAAAACATTTTCTTGTCATCAACGGAAATGAAAAAATAAATTTCCCGGCAAGGCATATTTCCCGCGAAGGGTTTGAAGGCGAAATGCAAATCATCAGGATTCCTGATGCTGATATTCTGTTTGCAAAATATCTCGGCAGCGAAACGGTTTCACTCAACAGCCAGCCGATGACAGCGGAAAATATTTATGTACTTACGCAGGGTTCTGTTTTGCGCAATCACAAAACTGACCCGGTTTATTACAGCGAAATACTTCACCAGTTTCTTGAGCAGAAGCAGGAAAGAAAAATTACTCTCTCCGCAAAAAATCTTGAGTATCGTTTTAAGAACGGGCATCTCGGTCTTCATTCATTTACGTTTTCTGTTTCATCCGGAAATCTTGTTGCCGTGATGGGCGGCAGCGGTGCTGGAAAATCAACACTGCTCAACGTGCTCAACGGGAGCGAGCCGCCATCGAAAGGGCATGTGCACATCAACGGAATAAATCTGCACGTTGAGAAAAAAAAATCGGAAGGAATCATCGGCAACATACCGCAGGATGATTTGCTTATTGAAGACCTCACCGTTTACCAGAATCTTTTTTATAATGCAAAACTTTGTTTCGGAAATCTTGACGAGAACGAAATCAAGAGGCGGGTTGAAACAACCCTTGACTCACTCGGGCTGACGGAAACAAAACATCTGCGAGTTGGAAATGTGCTCAACAAAACCATCAGCGGTGGGCAGCGGAAGCGGCTGAACATTGCGCTGGAATTAATCCGCGAGCCGTCAATTCTTTTTGTTGATGAGCCGACATCAGGACTTTCATCGCGCGATGCAGAAAATGTAATGGACTTGCTGAAGCAGCTTTCCAACAGCGGCAAACTTGTGTTTGTTGTCATTCACCAGCCGTCATCGGATGTGTTCAGGATGTTTGACAAGCTGCTGCTGCTTGACAATGGCGGCTACCCGATTTTTTTCGGCAACCCGGTGGACGCCCTCATTTACTTCCGCAAGAAAGCTGACCTTGCTGATGCCGATGAAGCGGAATGCGAACGCTGCGGCAATATAACTCCCGAACAGCTTTTTGAAATCATCGAGCGCAAAGCGCTGGACGAATTCGGAAATGAAACTGCCTCACGAAAAAAATCCCCGCATGACTGGTACCTGAGTTACAAATACGGATTGGATGAAACGGAAGAACAAAAAACTTCTTCGGAGATTCCTGCCTCGGAACAAAAGCGCGCGAGCGTGTGGAAACAATTCGGAATATTTTTTATCCGCGATGTGCTTTCCAAGTTCAGCAACAAGCAGTACATGCTTATTAATTTGCTTGAAGCACCATTGCTTGCAGTTGTGCTTGCAGTTGTCTTGCGTTATCACAAACCGGGAACGGGCTATGTGTTCATGGAAAACCAAAACATCCCCGCTTATCTTTTCATCTCCGTGATTGTCGCACTGTTTCTCGGGCTCATTGTGAGTGCTGAAGAAATTATCCGCGACCGCAGAATACAAAAGCGCGAAGCGTTTCTCGACCTGAGCCGCAACAGTTATTTGTTCTCTAAGATTTCTGTCATGTTTATTCTCTCGGCTGTTCAGTCGCTCATGTTTGTGCTGCTCGGCAATCTGATTCTCGGCATTCACGGACTGAACATGGATTATTTTCTTGTCATGTTTACCACATCCTGCTTTGCCAACATGCTCGGGCTGAATATTTCTTCAGGATTAAATTCTGTGGTGACGATTTACATTGTGATTCCTTTTCTTATCATTCCGCAGATTCTTCTCAGCGGTGTGATTGTGAAGTTCGACAAATTAAATCCTGTCATCAGTTCATCGGGGAATGTGCCGTTCATAGGAAACATAATGACATCACGCTGGGCGTTTGAAGCACTGGCGGTAAATCAGTTTACTAATAATCTGTACGAGAAAAATTTCTTCAGCCAGGACAGACAAATGAGCATTGCATCCTTCAAAAAAGATTGGTGGCTGTCGGCACTGCGTGAAAAATCAGACAAGGCGGAGCGTATCATAACTGAAGGGGGTGACAGAAAACAACTCGCGGAAATTTTACCGCTGCTTAAAAATGAAATCGAAAAAGAAAACAAACGCACACCAGCAGTCGCTTTGACTGAAACAGAAAATCTCACGGAAGAAACTTTTGATATAAATGTTCTGAAAGAAGTGAGAAATTATTTTGAACAAATACGACAGTTCAACATAAGCCGTTTCAATAGGGCATCTGATGTAAAAGATGCAATCATCAACCGGCTACAGTCGCAATTGGGCAAAGAAGAATTCAAGTCGCTGAAAAAAAATAATTACAACGAAGCCACCGAAGAACTTCTGCGCAACATAAACAGCACGGAAAAAATTCTGGTTGCCGGAAAAAATATTCTGCAGAAGTATGAGCCCGTGTATATGGAAACACCGGAGAATAAATTCCTGAGCGCTCCGTTTTTCGTTTGCGAAAAAAACTTTTTCGGAAAAACATTCGGAACATTTGGCGTCAATCTCATGGTCATCTGGTTCATGACACTTATATTATATATGACGCTTGTCACAGATGCACTAAGGAAGTTTTTGTCAGTTTCGTTTTATAAAAGGAAACGGAAATAAGAAGGATTTTAAAAGGAAAATATCGTTGAACGTAAAAATTAAATTTTCAAAAGCATCTTAATTCTCCAATAAATCCCAATTCTTCAACCCTGTTCATTACTTCTGCTTCGTGGGGGGGAAATATTTTCGGAAAGATTTGGAAGTAATATATTTATTCATACTTTCGTGTCCTCAAATTTCAAGTAAGAAATTTTTGCATAAAAATTATTAACCCTTAAACAAAACCATCATGAAAAAAATTACTATTCTGTTATGCATGATTGCTGCGTTCGCGTTCACCGCCAATGCGCAATACTATTATTATTCACATGTACTCATCGGACAAAATCCGGGAGGTGTGAATACTGATATTGAACAACCATCCGCGACTGGCTGGGGAACAGTTCAGGCACCTTCTGCAAGTCCTGTTTGGTCAACGGTACAGTCACTGCCGTTTACGTTTTCGTTAAACGGTGTTCCGTTCACATCATACAAAGTGTCAACGTCTGGTGTGCTTACGTTTACCACAGCAGCGGCTGCCGTTCCGTCATCAACAAGCGCTGCGCTTCCTTCGGCATCCATCCCGGACAATTCAATTTGTGTTTGGGGTCTTTCAGCTCAAGGTACCAACGACAACATTAAGTCCAAGACATTCGGCACTTCTCCCAACCGTCAGTACTGGGTTCAGTTCAATTCTTATTCCTGCCCAAGCAGCACGGGCTGGACATACTGGGGAATCGTTCTTCAGGAAACATCGAACAAAGTTTACATCGTTGACCAAAGAAACTATAATGCACCGCTCGCATTATCCCTCGGCATCCAGGTGAACAGCACCACAGCATATTCCGTTGCCGGCTCTCCTTCGATTGCCTCTTATACAACTGCTGGCGGCAGTTTGGATGATGCAACAGATAATTCATATTATGAATTCGTTTACGGAACCCAGCCAGCGTGGGATGCTGAGATGTATTCAGCCACTGTTAGTAATTATGTATTGTCCCCTTCTAATATTAATATAGTCGGCAGTATTACAAACCTTGGTACATCAACCATTACCGGACTAACACTTAAATATCAAAGTGGCGCTAATATCTATCCGGATGTAAGAACCGGATTGAACATTGCTCCTTCCGGCATCTGGAATTTCACCCACGCAACACCTTTCAACGTGGCAACTCCAAACCAATTCCCGCTGACCATTTGGGTGGAACTGGCAGGCGATGTTAACAGCAGCAATGACATGTTGAGCAGAACAGTTTCCGGACTTGCGTTCCTGCCGGAGAAAAATATTTTGTTTGAAGAAGGAACAGGAACCTGGTGCGGCTGGTGCCCGCGCGGTGCAGTTTACATGGATTCACTTGCAGCGGAGTATCCCACACGCGCCATGCTGGTTGCAGTTCATAATGGTGACCCGATGGTGCACTCCCCTTATGATGCCGGAATTGGTAATCTGATTTCCGGTTATCCTGAAGGAGTGGTTGACAGAAAGATTATTGATGACCCGTCCGCTTTCATTACCATATATAATCAGCGTATTAATGACATAGTTCCTGTTGCTGTAAGCGCTACCACGACCATCAATGCCTCAACACGGGTTGCAACAGTAGTCATGAGCGCTAATTTTGCCGGTGAACTTAACGGTGATTTCCGTTTCAGCGGTGCTGTAACGGAAGAAAATGTTACCGGAACAACATCGCAATACGCCCAGGTAAATTATTACAGCGGTCAGCCGAATTCCGGCCAATATTTTCTTCCCTACGGAGCCGGACACGAATGGCATACAGAACCGAACCCGATTCCGGCAGCTAATATGCAGTATGACCATGTTGGAAGAATGTTGTTTGGCGGATTCAACGGACAGGCAGCGAGTTTGCCTTCTGCAATTGTTGCTAACAGCACACATACCTATACATTCACTTATACAGTTCCTGCCGCTTACAATCTGAACAATCTGAAAGTGCTCGGATGGGTAAGCGACTTCAGCACGAAGGAAGTGTTTAATGGCGGATTCTCTTCCATCACCATCATCACCGGTGTTGACGAAAGTCCGGTTCCCGCTGCTTTCTCTGTCAATGTTTTCCCGAACCCGATGAGCGGCAACGGCAAAGTTCAGCTCGAACTTGTTAAGTCAGGAATCGTGATTATGGAAATTGTTGACATGCATGGAAGAGTGGTACTTAATAAAGAAAGCCAGCTTGCAGCAGGAAAACATTTCTATGATTTAACACGGGAAAACCTCAGCGGTGGTTTATACAATGTTAAGGTCACTGTCGGCAGCGAAACTATGGCGACACGATTTGTTGTAACTAAATAATAAGAGAATAAACTTTAGCTGTAAAAAGCCCTGCTGAAAATGTTCAGCAGGGCTTTTTATTGGTCCTTTAAGGTTAAAGGCACGCAATTAGTTTAAAAACCATACTCCTTTAATGTTACAGGCGGGCATATTGAATTGAAAACATACTCCTGTTGACCAACAGACAGGCATATTGAATTGAAAACACGCTCCTGTTGACCAACAGGCTGGCATATTGAATTGAAAACATGCTCCTGTTGACCAACAGGCGGGCATATTTAATTAAAAACATGCTCCTGTTGACCAACAGGCGGGCATATTGAATTGAAAACATACTCCTGTTGACCAACAGACAGGCATATTGAATTGAAAACACGCTCCTGTTGACCAACAGACAGGCATATTGAATTGAAAACACGCTCCTGTTGACCAACA
>DATDOJ010000095.1:0-13778 GCA_035293345.1 Bacteroidia bacterium | reverse complement strand
GCGGAGAAAATTGTTTTGCCCCAGGTGAGAATAGCGTATGATTTTTATCACTGGGAAGCCAACATCCTTGAATGCCCGTTCCTTGACCCGGTGACGCAGCAGGAAGTTGACCTCTACATCCAGTACCTGCAAAGCAGCAACTTCGAAGCCGAGCAGGGATGGTTTGAGCGCTGGCAGGATTACGAGGCAATCAAAGAAGCATACGAATCGGAAAATGCCAGCCGCAATTTCCCGGACTGGTACGACTTTTACAACGGGCGCACGGGCGCATCGGTGTTTATGCTCCTGCCTGACATCCGCGGACAGAAAGAAGAATTTTATATGGACCTGTGGCGGAAGGACATGCATGCCGAGGTGGAGATAACTAAAAAACACAATGAGGAAATAAAGAAACTCACCGAAGCGACAGGAATAAAATTAGCCGAAGAGCACGACACACGTCCCTATCTGAGCCAACATAAAGACGGCTGGCTCACCTGGTTTGTCACTACGTTTGAAGACAAAGAAACGCAACAGCGCTTTGAGAACTACGGAGGCGAAAGGAACTACAGCGAATACGATGAATTCATTGACAACAACCTCGACCTGCTTGCCCTTTCCGAAGAGCCGGTGCCGATGGAGGCATGGTTCGACTGGAAAGAAGCGCTCCACCGCACGGCAGAAAAATTCCGCGTGCAGAAAATCATAGAAACATTACCCGTGGTTTTTGAGCAGTACAAAATGAACCTCGAACTGAACATCAGCTTTTCAGAAAAGGAAAAAGAAGCTAATCCGATGGACGAATATTTTGCCAACGCCATCCTGCGCGGAAGGGAAGTGAATGGGGAGCCGAGGGATTTTGAGTTTTGATTACGGCTGAACCTGCCTGCCTTACCAAGGCAGAAGTGTGGCAGGCTGGGTTGGTTCTCGCTTTTGCCTGCATGCGAAACTTCAGCCAGCGGTAATGCGAAGCAGGCAATCAAAACATAAACGGGAATCCTTTTTTACTTTGACGGTATTTTTCAAGCTCGCCTGTAAAATATTTAATAAGCTCGCTGCACATGAAGTTCCTGAACACTTCCAAATCATTTTTTTCCCGCGTTTCATTCAGCGCTGTGATGTACGCGGGTTTGTCCTCAATGAATACCAGCGACAAGGGCTTGGAATGATATGCCTGTATGTAATTCATCAGCAAGCGTGAGGTGCGCCCGTTGCCGTCAAACCAGGGATGAATGGTTACCAGATAATAATGCGCATCAAATGACAGCCGGTAAATTTCTTCATTGCTTCCCGATTTAACGATTTGGCTTTGCAGCTTCTCACAAAGCTCCTTCACCATAGCAGGAACTTTATCATAATTTACAAAGTAAGTAGTGCCTGCCGTTACATTTCCCAAACGGAAATTACCTTTTGTATCCTCACAAATTCCAAGAGGCGTATTTCTTACCTGCCCCGTATTTTTATTTACAAGCGAGTTGATTTGTTTAAGTAAGCCAACGGTGACAGGAGCTTTTTTTGCCGCCTCTTCAATGCAAAACAACAACGCCTTGTAATGGTCGTTAACCATTTCATGTTCGTTCATTGATTTGCCCTTGGCAGTGATGCCTTCCGAAATGAGCAACGCAGTTTCTTCCAGCGTAAGCGTGCTGCCTTCAATGGCGCTGCTGTGATGCACAATGGCTATCCGGTTGAACTTTTCAAAGTCCAGCACTTTGTCAAGCCCTGTCTTATAAAATTCTTCCGTGTATTTTTCTATTTCGCTCCACATGGATTATTTCTGTAATTCTCTCTGAGAAAAACAAAAGTAAAAGAAAAAAATTATGGCAGATTATTTTGTTGCTCCTCAGTCCCGAATCGGGAAGCTTCGGGACCGGTCGGAGCAGCAGGAATTATTACGGGCATAGTTGCCTGACGCAAATGCTTACGCTCGAAACATGGTTCGACTGGAAGAAAGCGCTCCACCGCTCCGCAGAAAAATTACGCGTGCAGAAAATCATTGAAACATTACCCGTGGTTTTCGAGCAGTACAAAATGAACCTCGAACTGAACATCAGCTTTTCAAAAAAAGAAAAAGAAGCGCAGCCCAAGGACGTATGGTTTGCCAATGCCATCCTGCGCGGAAGGGAACTGAACGGGGAGCCACGGGATTTTGAATTTTGAAAAAGATTTTTCTCCACTGAACTGGTCTGTCGTAGATGGCTTTCGCACGAATCTCCTAACTGGGAGAAGTACTGCCGGCACAGCAATCCGTGAAATATACCACAGATGCCGTGACTTATCCCGTGATACTGCTGTTTCCCGTGTCTACTTTTGTCTTAAATTTTTAAAACAAAATATTATGAAATCAAAAAACACATCCTTGACCGTTGCAGGCGCAATCATGCTCCTGCTGAATCCGTTTATGCTCAACGCACAGTGGAGCGCTGTACGATTCGACCAGCATAATATTTTTCATAACGTATCTGCACCAACTTCAAATACGGTTTTTGTAACCGGAATTGAACCAATAAGTTCTCAATATTTTATTATCAGAACCAATGACGCAGGAGCTGTATGGGATTCCATTTCATTCAACACTGCAACTGACACATTTGCGCTGACAGAACTTTATTTTTTTGATGCCAGCACCGGTTTCGTTGGCGGAACAAAAAACGGCAACCAGGTACTGCTGAAGACAACCGATAACGGAAACATCTGGACAGATATTACTCCGCTTCCATCACCCGGTTCTTTAAGTGCAGTACATTTTATGGATGCACAAAACGGGATTGCGGTTGGCGGAGCATTTTTATACACAACCTTCAACGGGGGAACTTCATGGACCATGGTATATTCATTTAATGTGCAGGATTTATTTTTTGCAGACATGAATAACAGGTTCGCCTGTGGAGACATCAATGGAATGGCTGTGGTAAAGCACACGGCTGACGGAGGACAAAGCTGGAATACCATCCTTAGCGATTACGATTCCAATTTATTTGTGAGCCGTTTTGCCAAGCTCGATTTCATTAATTCAAATGTGGGTTTCACTGCAATGGAAAACAGCAATAAGCTCTACCGCACCCTGGATGGCGGAAATTCGTGGCAAACCATTGTTGTAGATTCGGTGATGGCTATCCGCGATTTTGATTTTGTAAGTGCAGACACTGGGCATGTATTGGCAGATATGGGATGGATGAATGAATACCGGATATTGCTCACCGTTGACGGTGGCCAAAGCTGGACCATGGAATATACTACCGGGTGGAACTTTTACGGAGGAGGAGTCGTGCTCAATGCGTGTGCTTTTATTGAGCAAACAGGATATACTGTCGCTTCAAAAGGGCTGGTCAAAAAGTATTTCCCCAGCGCAACAGGAATCAGCGAAGCAGAATTGAACGGAACAGTAAGTGTATATCCGAACCCATTTTCCACTTCCGCCACGCTGCGGATTGTGGACTGGAGCGAATCAGGAATGAAGCATGCCGAATTAAAAATTTATGATGCCCTTGGACGTGAGGTCTTTCACTCCGAAATCCGGACTCCAACCTTCGAATTGAAAAGGAACAATTTGCCCGATGGAATTTATATTTACAAAGTCACTAACGGAAATGAAATTTTAGCAAAAGGAAAATTGGCTGTTACCCATTAGCAGGGCTGTCTTGCGGCTTCTTGCTGTGATAAGCCACAGGATGATTTATCCTGAGGAACTGGGCAGGGGAAGGAAACGGCTTCACGAAAGCGACAGCCCGAGAGTGTGAAGCAATTCCTGCACTTCGGTGAGGGATTTTTTGCCGAAGTTTCTTATCTTCATTAAATCCATTAGTGTGCAGTTAACAAGCTGCCCCACTGTTTCAATGTCGGCATAATGCAGGGAGGCGAGTGCGCAGGTGCTTAAATCAAACTCAACAAGATTCCGTGTGGAAATATCCGGCTGCTTTTCTATGATTTTTGCTTTTTCTTCGGGCAGCTTTACGAGGTCCATGACCGAATCATAGAGCAATGCTTTTTCACTTGCCCATTCATACCTCTTTTTATAGAACTCCATCTGGTCCTTCATGCGGATGAAATAGCTAAGTTTTATAAATATCCGCCTTATGGATTTGTCAACGATTTGCCTGACACGTTCCCTGCTTAAGCCATGCTCTATGGCAATTTCTTCATAGGTATATTCCTCCAGGTAGTAGAGCCGGAAAAAAAGGCAGTCGCGCTCAGGGATGAGGTGGTGATATGAAAAATACTGAAGGAGTGTTTCTCCTAACCGGGCGAGCCGCCTGATGTCTTTCCTGCGCGAGTAATGGAGCAGGATTTCCTTTTCCTTTTCTATATCTTCTTTGAGGAAAAGTATTTTGCTGCCTTTTGATGATGTTAATTTGAAAGCTGAAATGAAATTGATGTCGGCAAGGTGCTTAACGGTGGCTTGGGGAATGTTGTAGAGTTTGCTCACTTCCTCCACATCATACGAGCCGCCCTTCCTGAATTTTTCTATGAGTTCCTGCAGGCGCTCATCGGTTATTTCGGCATTGCCGTCATCGAACACCCTGATGCGGTTGCGGAAGCTTGCTTTAAGCTGCCGGGGCGATGACAGCTTGAACAACTTCTGCAGTTCGCTGATGGTGACTATCATTTTTCAGGGTAGTTGATTTATGACATACAAAAAAAGTGGCGCTGCTTTAACTGCATAACGGCTGAAAGAGTTTTTTAGTATTGACGTGAATCCTGCGGGTATTACGTAACAGATTACGAGTCCTTCTTAGCGGAGGGATTTTCCCGAACCAGTTTTTCTAATTTTGACTGCATGGACTGAATGTCCCTTACAAAAAGATACCGGAACTCCTTTAACTGGGCGGGTTCAAGATTGGCTATTTCAGGATATACTTCGAGGGCCATTTGCCGTATGCGCTTTTCGACCGCTTCGCAAAAGCGGTAATACCTGCTCCGGCTCCGCTTCATTGCAGGACCAAACGATGAAAGCTCTTCATAAACTTTTTTCGCCTGCTGCTGCTGCTTACGCTGCTCTTCAGGTGTTTTGCTCCTGTTCTCTTTTTCCCGGGTAAAAAGACCTTGCACCCAGTCGCAGGCGAGCAGGTATTCTTCAGCGAAGGCATAAAGCTGCTGCACAGCTTCTTCGCCCATGGCTTCCACCGTCAGGATTTCGGCAGTGCCCCATACTTCAAGCCCTGTTCTTGTGTCTTTATAGTATTTGTGAAACCCGGGGTGCTCTTTTTCCAGCCACGGGAGCAACCAGTCGAGAGGCAGGAAATAATTTTTCACGAGCAATTCTTCGGGCTCGCTGAAATGAATGTCGAAATAGAAATAAAGAAAGTCGTCATCCAAATCATGGGGCTTGTGGTGGAGGTTGTGTATGGAGTATGTCATAGAGCAAAGTTAAGGTTTGAAAGCGTCAGGTGAAATGAACACCTGTCGCCACAGAAAAGAAACGCAGCAGCGCTTTGAGAACTACGGAGGCGAACGCATTCACAGCGACTACGATGAATTCATTGACAAAGACCACAACCTGCTCGCCCTGTCCGAAGAGCCCCTGCCGATGGAGGCATGGTTCGACTGGAAGAAAGCGCTGCACCGCACGGCAGAAAAATTACGCATACGCAAAATCATTGAAACATTGCCTGTGGTTTTTGAGCAGTACAAAATGAACCTCGAACTGAACATCAGCTTTTCAAAAAAAGAAAAAGAAGCGCAGCCATGCACGAATATTTTGCCAACGCCATCCTGCGCGGGAGGGAAGTGAATGGGGAGCCGAGGGATTTTGATTTCTGAAAAGTTGTTTGTGATGTTGACCGCAGGATTACAAATTACCGGACAACAGTAATTACAAATCCTGCGGAGCGGAGGTTTTTTTATTAGAAACGCAGAAAATGCATTTTTTTCATGCACCTTAATCGTTGATTTAAAAAAACTTTTTTATTAATTTCTTTTGAGTTATTGAATAATATCTTTTCTTTACAGTCGGATACATACTTCTGAAAGTCAATAAACACAAGGCAATGAGAGCATCTGTATTTTTTTTTCTTCTGATATATTCCGTCAGGAATATTTTTTCTGAATCGTTTATGATTCATTTTGTCGGGCAATTCGAAGAGGCCCCATAGACGGTAACTTTCATTCGGGAAAACTTTTTCTCGGTTATTATTTTTCATCCGTCATTACATTAACATTTTATTTTTTTATTTCTAAAGCCAAACTAACATGAAAACAATCCAACGTTTTGCAGCGCTGATGGCATTGATTACATGGTGTGCGACATCAGTTTATTCGCAGGACCTGGTACCGTTTTATGAAAATGCTCTTGTCGGTTATAAAGACACCTCCGGAAAAATAATTGTTCCTGCACAATATCATGCAGGCACAGAGTTTTCCGAAGGCATGGCATTGGTGGTTGACAGGCAATTTCGCGGCTTTATCAATAATCAGGGTAAAGTAGTCATTCCTATCATTTACGCTGATGCCTCTCTGTTTAAAAACGGATTAGCAAGAGTGAAGCAAGGAAATAAACATGGTTTCATCAATGATAAAAATAAAACTGTAATTCCTTTTGAGTTTGATGCTGCCGGTGACTTTGTAAACGGAATGGCACGTGTAAGCAAAAGCGGCAAGTGGGGATTTATTGATGCCACAGGGAAAGAAGTTATTGCGCTGCACTATGAGAATGTGAAAAATTTTTCGGAAGGACTTGCTCCCGTAAAGCAAAATGGCAATTGGGGATATATTGATGCCAGCGGAAAAATAATCATCCCGTTTCAATATACAAACGCTGAGGAATTTATAAACGGAGAAAGCGAAGTGCGCAAAAACGATGAGCGTTTTGTAATAGATGCAAAAGGAAAGTTTGTAAGGAAACTTGAACTGTATTATCCCCCGAAGAAAAAATAAGAAGTGCAGAGAAACATTGAGTGTAAAAAATTATTCTTTCAATATTAATTTTCAAATTCATTATTCATTTATTATTTAATTCTTTAAACCAAATCAACATGAAAACACAAGTACCAAGACAAGCCATTCCGCAAAACAGCGGGAGAAAATTTTTCCGGACACACGGTGCCGGAAAAAAACTGAGCTCAATGGTTGCTCTGTTATGTATTATGTTTACATTATTCAGTGAAACGGGCACAGCGCAGCCGGGCTCCTTTGCAGCGCTGGCGAACGGAGCGCCTTCTGCAAACAACGGTGTGATGCTCCTGCTGCCTGATGGCAGAGCAATGTGCAAAAGTCAGGGTGGTGGCGGTTCAGGGAATCAATGGGATTTGCTGACTCCTGATATTAATGGCAGTTACCAAAACGGCACATGGGTAACAGCGGCAGCAATGGCTAAAACACGATTATATTTTTGCTCGCATGTTCTTCAGGACGGGCGTGTGTGGGTTGCCGGTGGCGAGTACGGTACAGGCGGAAACTTTGGAGAAATATATAATCCGCAAACCGATACCTGGAGTGGGGAAATTAATTACGGAGTGTTTATCAGCGATGCCAACTCAGAGATACTGGACAACAGCTATGTGATTGCTGCACCCGTTGGAGACCGGCCGAATACTTTTATCTGGAATCCCAATACCAATACGTTTGTTGCCGGTCCGGATAACGGAGGGAACACCAACGAATCTTCCTGGCTGAAGCTTCCTGATAACAGCATATTATATGTACGAACCAACACGACTATATCGGAACGGTATATTCCTGCTACAAACACCTGGGAGCAAGATGCCAACGTGCCGGTATCGCTTTATGAGCCGCTGGGAAGTGAGTGCGGTGGAAATGTTATGCTCCCTGACGGACGGGGTTGGTTTATAGGCGGACTCTCAGCCACAGCATACTATACACCATCAGGCAATACCACCGATGGAGTATGGGCTGCAGCACCAACAATACCTAATTCACTGTGCGCCCCCGATGCTGCAGCAGCCATGATGAGAAACGGTCGCGTTCTTTGTGCATTCAGTCCTTATCTTACTTGCTGCGATGGAGGCGGCAATAACATTTTCAATTCACCGACATCCTATTGGGATTTTGATTATTTGACCGGCACTTACGACCAGGTGAATGCTCCGGGAGGCGGATTAACGATTAACATGCCGGCTTATCAAACCAACATGCTTGATTTACCGAATGGGCAGGTGCTTTATTCACACCAGGGTTCATCACAGTATTATGTTTATACACCTGGCGGTCCGCAACTCAATGCCAACAGACCGTTCATTACAGATGTTTCTCAAACTTCTCCGGGCGTATTTACACTTACCGGACTGCGCATCAACGGATGGAGCGAGGGTGCAACGTATGGTGACGACTGGCAGATGAACACCAATTATCCAATCGTGCGGCTGACATCAGGAGGCGGAAATGTCTATTATGCCCGCACCTATAACTGGAGCAGCACACGCATCAGTACAGGAAGCACTCCTCACACAACGAATTTTGTGCTGCCTGGCGGATTGCCTGCGGGAACCTACTCATTGCAGGTTATTGCCAATGGCATTGCTTCCGCTGCTGTTTCATTTTGCACACCTAATATTGATGTAACGGCATCGGTCACTTCTAACTATAACGGACGGGATGTTTCCTGCTTTGGTTCTACTGATGGCTCTGCAACAGCTTCTGTAGTCGGTGGAATTTTTGAAACATACGAGTGGAGCACAGGAGCATTCACAGCATCTATCAGCGGGCTTAGTGCCGGAACTTATACAGTGACTGTTACAAATTTATTTGGATTAGTATGTCCTGTTACACAATCTGTTACTCTAAACAATCCTCCTTTGCTTACACTGCCTGCGCTGACTTTATCTAATTTCAACGGATATAACATTTCGTGCAATGGTGGAAGCAACGGAACGGCAACAGCTAATCCTTCAGGCGGAACCACTGCTTATGGTTACTCATGGAGCAATGGTCAAAGTACCGCAACGGCAACCGGACTTTCTGCAGGAACATATACGGTGACTGTAACTGATGCCAACGGATGCAATGTCTCGAGAAGTGCGACACTTACTGAGCCACCGTTGCTCACAACTACTGCAGCGGCAACATCAAACTATAACGGATTTAATGTACGATGTCACGGAGGCAGCGATGGCGAAGCCACTGCCTACCCTGTTGGCGGAGTAGCGCCTTACGGCTATAGCTGGACAAGCGGTTCTTCCTCTAATCCGGCAACAGGACTTTCAGCTACTACCTATACAGTAACAGTAACGGATGCCAATGGCTGCACTGCAACAGCAAGCGCAACACTTACTGAGCCGCCCATATTGACCATTGATGCAGGACCGAATAAAATTGTTTACTGGGGATATCCCGATTCTGCCTGTGCTAAATTGCAATCATCCGGTGCAGGTGGCGGTGTTCCTCCGCGCACTCTATTATGGAGCACAGGAAGTACTGCAACATTCATCAATGTCTGCCCGACAGCTACCACAGTTTATTATCTCACAATATCTGATGCCAACGGTTGCTCTATCACAGACAGTGTGAAAGTTTGCGTGTTTGATGTGAGATGCGGAACTGCACTTAATAATATCATTCTCTGCCATGGTACAGGAAGCGCTACTAATCCTTATGTCACTCTTTGTGTTGACTTGCAAGGAGCCAAATGGCATTTTAAGAAACATCCGGGCGAGACGCTTGCTGCCTGCGGCACCATTAAGGTTTGCAGTTTCGTAACGGAAAGATTGGAGACAAACTTTGATGCAATAACTGACGGAGTCGAATATCTTGGCGCCTTCCCGAATCCATTTTCCAACACAACCACTATCCGGTTTATGCTTCCTGAAAATGATTTTGCAACTGTGAAAGTGATAGATGTTGCCGGAAGAGAAATTGAAAAACTCTTTGACGGAGCAACGGAAGCCGGGGATGTTTACGATGTTACTTTTGACGGAAGTAAATTTACCAACGGAATATATTTCCTTGTAATGCAAACCCGCAGCGGAGTGTTGCAGACACGCAAACTGATTCTGGATAAATAGAAACCATCATCCCATTTTGAAACCCCGCCCCGACAGTTTTCGTGGCGGGGTTTTTATTGCTTGTGTCTTGTCCTGAAAAAAGTTGACTACAAAACAGTCAACCGATGAACAAAAAAATGTATCCCATATCACCTTATGCGGCAAACATTTCCCCAACGTGTTGAATTAAGTCCACACTATTTTTATCAGCATCCTTATTAAATTTATTATTTCAAATATTTTCTTTCCGGTATTGCTTTTGCTGAACAATGTCAGGAGGAATTTTTATTTTCAATAATCAACAGGCGCAGTGAGGAAACGAAGAAAACAACTTTTCAGGTATTCGAAAGCCAGATAGTGATGGCTTGGCGTGTGAAGAATTTTGCCATTTAGCTTCTGTCAGACCTTAATAATAAAACGGGCAATCGTCTGAACGCCACTATTTACAATGGTTTCCTTCATTTGACCTGAAATAATTTTCTTACTTTTGCACATTATTAAAAACCATAACAACATGAAAACAAAATACACCTTAACTAAAATCATTTTACCTTTTGTACTGCTGGCTGTTCTTTCATTCGTCAATAACAATGCAAGCGCCCAATGCAGCGTAAGTGCAGGAAACGACACTACCGTCTATTTCGGTTATGCCCCGCTTGGCTGCGTAACGTTAACTGCAACACCAACGGGCACACCTCCTTTCTCCTATCTGTGGAGCAACGGTGACACAACGCAATCCATCACCGTGTGCGACACGGTTACAACATCATACTCGGTTTCGATTACCGATTCAACCTCATGCACAGCCACCGATACGGTGCTTGTAACCGTTGTGGATGTACGGTGCGGGAACAATAACAACAAAGTGCTCGTGTGCCATGTTCCTCCCGGTAATCCGGCTAATGCACATACGATATGCATAAGCCCGAATGCAGTGCCTGCCCATCTTGCTCACGGCTGCTACCTTGGCACCTGCATACCTCCACCTGTTGTATGCAGTGTGAATCTTGGAAACGATATCACTTTATGTTCAAGCCAGGGTCCGCTGGTACTCGACCCGGGCAGCGGCTATGTAAGTTACCTGTGGTCTGACAGCTCAGCGTCTCAGACGCTTGTCGTTTCGCAAAGCGGCATGTACTGGGTTCAGGTTACTGATTCTTCTAACTGCCTGGCAAGCGACACTATCAATGTAACCGTGTTTCCATCGCCTTCGGCAAATGCAGGAAACGACACTACTATTGTTCCGCCCGGCTGCGCCAGCTTGTTTGGCTCGGTCACCGGTGGAACTCCACCGTATTCTTTCCTGTGGAGCAATGGCGACACCACGCAAGCCATTCTCGCCTGCGATACGCTGACCACAACCTACACGTTTACTGTCATTGATTCCAACGGATGCTCTGCAACGGATTCAGTAACCGTTATAATTAATGTTCCGTGCAGCGTGAACCTGGGCAACGACACAACCATCTGCTCTTCCGAAGCCCCTTTCATCATTGATGCAGGAGCCGGCTATGTAAGCTACCAGTGGTCTGACAGTTCAACGACTCAATCCATTGCCGTTTCCGTGAGCGGAACGTATTGGGTGCAGGTGACTGACTCTGCCAACTGCATTGCATCCGACTCCATCAACATCACCGTAAATCCTTCACCGGTTGCCAGTGCAGGAAACGACACCACCGTTACAGACCCCGATTGCGCCAGCTTGTTCGGTTCGGCAACGGGCGGTACTCCTCCTTACACTTACCTGTGGAGCACGGGCGACACTATTCCGGACATCATTGTGTGCAATACCCCCGGAACATACACGTATATACTTATAGTAACGGATTCCAACGGGTGCACTGCCACTGACACCGTGGAGGTCACCGTTTTGCCGATGGCTTTTTATATTGACCCGAACCCGAATTCGGATAATGCACACATATATTTTATTGCTCCGCAAGACGGGCCTGCCACGCTTGAAATGTTCGACATGGTTGGAAACAGAATTGCTCTTCTCTTCCGCGAGAACGTGAAAGCAAACATGCCTTATGCGATTCCCTTTTCGGCAGGCGACCTGCGTCCGGGAATTTACCTCGTGCGGTTCAGCTCGGGAGACCAATACGCTGCTATCAGGAAAATGATTATAATAAAGTAGAGTCACTGCAAGATGTGCCCCCGCTGACACAGCGGACAAAATCCTCTCCCTCTTACGTTTTCCCGGGAGAGGATTTTAGTTTTCATACATTCCGGCAGGCCGGGGCGCGGGCTGTGCGGGGAGGCGAGGAATTTGAGTTTTGAAAAGGGGTTTGTGATTTAATTGCGGGATAACCTATCACTACTGTTCGCAACATATTACAGGACGCTCCTTCGGAGCTTATTGAATATGCATTGAATCCTTTTCTACAAACAGTTGACTCCTACGGAGTCGAAAAGAAGAAAAGAATTGCCCCAGAGGGATAACCTGTTTGTAGAAATAAATTAGAAATAATTTAAAAACCCTGTATGGGTGACCTGTTCTCAAGGTTTCGAACACTAATGATAACATATCCTGCGGAGCGGGGGAAAAGGAATTATGCCACCGCAATTCGCGGAGGCATTTCCCTGTATGACCTGCCTTTTAACCAACTTCCTCCCTTTGCATGTTCGGGATGTGTTGCATCAATAGTTGGGTCATTCTGGTCAATATTAAATTCCTGCTTGCCCCACTGCTTGAAGAAAAATAAAACATTTTCTTTTTTACATTGTCTTTTTATATCCATCACCCATTCATATTTCATCGGTCGCGCATTGTGGCCTGATTCTCCGCCTACAATTGCCCAGTGAATATTTTCCAGATTCAGATTCTTTAACGGACCAATAAGCGGTTCAAGCGAAAGAAATTTTACGTGAGCATTTGTCTTTCTTAAATAGTCAATTCGGGAAACAACTTTTTCGTTCTCTACCGAAACACCCATCCAGATATTTTCCGTCCATTCAAGATGCCTGTCATGCTTTGCCACAACATCTCCTCTTTTAGTAAGTATCTGGTATGTATGCTGTGGAGTATCGTTCATCACCCTGAAAACTTTTTTGATGAAAGACAGCGGAACATCTTTGTGAAATAAATCACTCATGGAATTTACAAAGACGGTTTTCGGTTTTTTCCATTCATAAGGAACATTGAGTGATTCAGGATGCATGGTAAGTTTGAAGCCGTTTCTGTATTTCTCCTGCCCCATTGCTTTCAACCGTTTGCTCATCACTTCTGCATAGCAGAATTTGCAACCAGCAGAAACTTTGGTGCAGCCCGTAGCCGGGTTCCACGTCATTTGTGTCCATTCAATGTTTGATTGTGCCATGTTACTTGTTATATTGTTTTACAATATCATCTGCAATTTTAACTGCCGTTGAATTTTGTGAAGCTAAAAGAAAATGAAACATAACAGGAAAAGTGGTAGTACATGTTAATTACTTTTTTAAAAATAATTTAAGGGTCAAGATAAGTTAAGGATTGCATAAGATGGCTGTAACTCGCTCCTGACAATTATTACAAAGGTTTTATTTCGTTTCAAAATTTTTGAACTAAATTTACTGGAATGATTATTCTTAAAGCTAATGTTGAAATGAGAATAACTCTCTGTCCCTCAAGCCCTACATGAGTTATTTCCCATTTCAACATTACATCAACAAATATTTTTTTTATGATCCTTAACTTATCTTGACCCTAATTTAATTAAAATAATGTTCAATTCATTCGGTTAATAGAGTTGTTGCGAAATAATTTTTGATGTCTTAATAAATTCCATTGTCGTTTTTATCATGCAGCTATTAGATGAAAGTTCCATAATCCGCAACATAACCACATCAAGTGGTCTTTCAGTTCTTCACTTTTTGTTCTGCAGA
>DATDOJ010000094.1:0-8525 GCA_035293345.1 Bacteroidia bacterium | reverse complement strand
ATTAGTCCGAGTGCGGGTTGTACGAGTTCCATGGTGTTAAATTAAGAATGAAGAATTAAGAATGCAGAATTGAAAACGCTTCCCTCAAGCCCCTCTCTTTTGGAGAGGGGTTGGGGTGAGGCAGTTTTCTTTTCTTACTTCATGAATATAACAAGCAGTCCGATAACCATGGCGAAGAAAGCAGCTCCTTCAACGAGCGCTGCCGCCAGGATCATATTGGCGCGGATGTCACCGATAGCTTCCGGCTGACGCGCAATTGCTTCCAGCGCGCTTCCGCCAATGCGTCCGATACCGATGCCTGCTCCGATGGCGGCAAGACCTGCGCCTATGCCTGCAAGTCCGTATCCGATTCCGATGTTAGTAGCTGCTGTCGCTGCTTCCTGTAATAATACTGAGAGTAACATGTTGATTTGGTTTTAAGGGTTATTGTTTAGTTCAAAGTTTATAGTGCAAAGTTCAAAGTTTTAATTCTGCATTCTTAATTCTACATTCTGCATTCGTTTACACCATCGCTGCTTCTTCAATATGTTCATGCTCTCCAGCGTGAGGTTCGTGTTCGTGCTCAGCGTGCTCTTCAACCGCTGCTCCGAAATAAATGGCGGAGAGAAGTGTGAACACGTATGCCTGCAGGAATGCCACCAGAAGTTCAAGCATGGTCATGAATACGGTGAAGGCAACCGACACCACCGACACGCTCATGCCCACCCACTGGTTCATTTCACCGAAGATGAATATGAGCGAGAAGAACGACAGCGCAATGATGTGCCCCGCAAGGATGTTCGCAAACAACCGTATCATCAGCACGAACGGGCGGAGGAACATACCCAGGATTTCAATCGGAGTCAGCAGGAACAACACCCAAACCGGAACGCCCGGCATGGCGAAGATGTGCCGCCAGTAGCTTTTGTTGGCGCTGAAAGATGTAATGATAAACGTGAGCACCGCCAGCGACATCGTTATGGCAATGTTGCCCGTAACGTTAGCGCCTCCCGGTGCCAGCGGAATCAATCCCATCAGGTTCAGGAAGAGAATGAAAAAGAAAACCGTCAGCAGGAAAGGCATATACTTCGCGTACCGTTTCTTGCCAATGGAGCTGATGGCAATTTCATCGCGGATAAAAACGATGACCGGCTCCATCCAGCTCTGCAATCCTTTCGGTGCTGAGTTTTTGTTTTTGCCGTACGTCTTGGCGATGGAAAGAAAAACCAGCAGCATCAGCGTGACAGCCACCAGCAGCGAAGCCACATTCTTGGTGATGGATAAATCGTAGAGCGGGCTGCCGTCTTCTGCCTCGATGTGGTTCTTTTCATCCAGCTGGTAGCCGTTGTATGAAGCATGCCCGTGCTCGAAGCGCGAAGAAGAAAATATCTCAACGCCTTTGCCGGGCTGATAAATGATTACCGGCAGCGGAATGGAAACATGTCCGAACAGGTGCCAGTCGTGAGCATCCGTAATGTGCTCAATAATCAGCTCACCCGCGTTGAATTTCTCCTTCTTTTCAGGTTCGCTGGCAAACGAAATATTGAAATTTAAAAGAAAAAGGGATAAAAATGGTATTGTCCTGACTATGGAATGATTCATTTATTGAATAAATATTTTTCCTGAAAGCGCGCGCAAAAATATTCATTCGGGGGAAACTACAAAATGGAAAATGTATATATAATGGAAATAATTTTTTGGCTGGAAACGAAGCTGCCGAATCCCAAAACAAAAACAAAAAACTACACCAACTCCGCTTCCATCGAAACTTCCGCATTAAGAACTTTCGAAACCGGACAATTCGCACGGGCATCTTCCGCACATTCAGCGAACTTTGCTTTGTCAATGCCGAGGACTTTCGCTTTCACTGCGAGGTGGCTATTCGTGATGACTCCGCCTTCGATGGTAATGGTGCAGGCGGTTTCGAGATTTTCTGTGGTGAAGCCGGTATTCGCCAGAACGATGCTGAGCTTCATGGAGAAACAACTTGCATGAGCGGCAGCAATCAGTTCTTCGGGGCTGGTGCCTTCCGTTTGTTCGAAGCGGGTCGCATATGTAAAGGGGACATTGTTGAACAATCTGCTGGCGGCACTGAACTTTCCGCTGCCTTCTTTTCCTTTGCCCTGCCATTGGGCTGTGGCTGTTTTTTTCATGGGTTTATTTTTTGAGGTTAGTGTTTAGTTACAGGTGTCGCGCAAAGGCGCAATGTGCGCAAAGATTTGAGACCGCGGAGAAGTCAATACACTTCATTGTGTGTGCCAATATCAACAAGCAAAATAATTTCTTCGCTGCTTTTAGTTTTCTGCATTGAAAAAACAATCCTGCAATCGTAACCGCAGGAGCATGCCAAAAGCCCATAAAGATTACCGCTGAGTTTGTGCGTTCTCAGCGAAGGAGAAAAAGCATCTTTCTCAAGCTGAAGGAGCGCGTCCTGAATTCCGGATTTCAGCGCACGGTTTCCCCTGACGAATTTCAGGTACGATTTTTCAAATGATTTACTGAAGACCAGCTTGCGGTGAGCCATTAGTCAAGCGCATCAAGTTTTTTGATAATGTCTGCTGCGGTTTGCGGGGAATGCTTCCCCTTCTTAAATGAGGTAAGCGCAGCTTTTGCATTACGCGCTATTTCTTTTCTCCTGTCTTCAATTTGTCTTTTCTCCAAAATCTGAAGAAGGATTTCACGCGTGTTGAAATCAAGCTGCATGATGGCTTCGAGGGTTTTATTTATCGTGGTCATAATCTTTCAGCAAATATACAACGGGAATCAAAAGAATAAAAATCACACTGCAATTGCTACTTCGCAATATTTTCCCTCCACTTCATTGAGCACCGCCATAATATCTTCAAAAGAATTCAATGTCACCAGCCGCATGCGGTATTCTTTAAAGTGGTCTATGCCTTTGAAGTAGTTGGCATAGTGCCTGCGCATTTCAAGAATGCCGAGGACTTCGCCTTTCCACTCAATGGACTTTCGTAAATGCGTGCGGCAAACATCAACGCGTTCTGCGATAGAGGGAATTCGAGCGTTCCCCTCTCCTAAAGGAGAGGGGTCAGGGGTGAGGGTGTGGTTGGCGAGATAATCTTTTATCTGCCCGAATATCCATGGGTTGCCAATGCTTGCCCGCCCAATCATGACACCGTCAACACCATATCGGTCGCGCATGAGCATGGCGCGTTGCGGTGAGTCCACATCTCCGTTGCCGAAGATGGGTATGGTGATACGCGGGTTGTTTTTGATTTCGCCAATGAGCGTCCAGTCGGCAGGACCTTTATACATCTGCTTGCGCGTGCGCCCGTGGATGGTGAGGGCTTTGATGCCGATGTCCTGAAGGCGTTCTGCCACATCGGGAGCGTTGAGCGTTTTTTCGTCCCAACCCAATCGTGTCTTGACGGTGACAGGAATGTTGACAGCTTTCACTACTGCTTCGGTCATCTCCACCATCCTGGGAATGTCCTGGAGCAATGCAGCGCCTGCGCCTTTGCATGCCACTTGCTTCACCGGGCATCCGTAGTTGATGTCAATTAAATCGGGCTGTGCCTGCGCGGCAATGCTCGCGGCTTCGCGCATGCTGTCCACATCGCTGCCGAAAAGCTGAATGCCGATGGGGCGCTCGTATTCAAAGATGTCAAGCTTCTGTTTGCTCTTGGCGGCATCGCGAATCAATCCCTCCGAAGAAATGAATTCGGTGTACATCATATCTGCCCCGTTCATCTTACACACAAAACGGAAAGGCGGGTCGCTCACGTCTTCCATGGGTGCGAGGAGGAGGGGAAACTTTCCGAGTTCTATGTTACCGATTTTTATCATCGCGGCTAAAATAGTTCAAAGTTTCAAGTTCAAAGTTCAAAGTCATGCTGAGCGAAGTCGAAGCATGTGTACTGAGCTTGTCGAAGTATGGACGCGAACATTTGTAACTCTCTCTACCACTCGACCTGCTTTTCGTCCCGATGATCCCGATGCTTCGGGACGGGACTGCAATCAGGCGTAGCTAAGCAGGTCTCGGAATTCTCACAACCGTATTGTGAGCACTGTCATTGCGAACGAAGTGAAGCAATCCGTTTGTGTTTATTCCTCGTTAAATATTTTTCTATATGATTTTTGAAGAATAAATACTTGAAATAAAAAAAGCAATGAGAACACAAGTAAGCTTCCTTGATATTTATTAATATCCGAGAAGCTTCCTGCTATGAAAAAGAGAAATAATCCAGCGTAGAAAATATTTTCTCCTTTTTCTTTCTTAAATTTTTTCCATCTATATTTTCGTAACTCTGGTTCCATCTTGTACCTTTTAAGAACATAAATAATTCTTTTCGCAAAAATATATTCTATTATTCCTAAATTTTCTGGATAGAGAATGACACATGGAATATCATTACTCAAATAAACATTTTTCTTTTCTCTATAACGCTCTTTGTGTGACTCCACATTGAACTGACCAAAGTATTCAACATATACTCTGTACTGAGGAAGATAAAAATCAGCTATACGATGATTTTTTGAATCACCTTTTAAACCATCAATAGGTTGTTGGGGGCGAAAAATAATTTTATTTTTTAAAAAGAAATCTTTAATAAAATCTTCACCTTCTGACATGGTCGTTAAATATTTTATGTATGCAAACCCCCAAAAGTGTTCCGAACTCTCAGGGATTAGAGTTCATAAGTATTAATTACTTGGAATTATTTTCATGAGTGCTTCTACTGCACCTTTTGTTTTAGGACTTAAAGGATACTTATTTATTGGCTTAAGTATATTAATATATGCATATGGTTCTTTAGGATTATCCGAATTAAGGTCGTAAATCTGATAACAAAATCCATTCGTTACACAAATAATTCTAACGTCTTTCAATTCTTTCGCATATGAAAACGCTTGGTCAACACCATATGTTAACCCTTCTGAAAGTTTTTTCACCTCAACTAATAATTTTGCTTTTTTCTTCTCTTCATGGCTGGGTCTATCAAAACAAATAATGTCTGCTTTTTGCTTTCCTATATGATATTCTAAAAGAACTTGCTGTTCACTCCAACCAATTGCTAACAAAAATGGAATCACAATCAAACTTCTTACTTGGTCTTCATTTACCAAGCTCGGTTCAAAATTATTGGTATAATAATTTGCAAGTCTTCTTACTTGATTTAACGTTGACGTTAATATTTCAGATTGTGATATCTTCAGTCCATTATTAATCATAGAATTAATTATGTCTTCATCTTTTACTATCTGAATATTCTTATCAATTTTATATTTAACTTTTGCTTGTTTCCATTTTTTTAAACCATCGTCTGCGATTTTTTTCAAATGTTCTTTATGGCATTGATTTATTGTTCCTTGTTTTAATCCGACTACTTTTATTGGTTTAACAGGCGCAAACCATTCTACATATTTAAAATAGTCTAACTCCCAACCATCAAAGTTGAAATAAAATTCTTGTTTTCTTAATTCATCATCTTTAACAATTCCTACCGCATGTATCAACTTTAATCCTTCTTTAAGTATAAAAATATCTCCCTTTTTTGCTTGCCTTAAATAGTTGTGATAACCTCCCCTTCCTTTGTCAGCTTCATTTACTGCAAAAACTCCAAAGTCTATAAAAACATTCGGATATGATCTTTGTTTACTTCCAGATGCAACTTGCCAGTAAGTTTTCATAGTAACATTTCTCTGCTGTCAGATGTTTTTTTTCATCTAAAATATTTTTCCCAAAAGTAATTCTTTCCACAAAACATTCATCAACGCGGTGCGAAGAGCGTCCACGAAACTTGCCCGCATTTGGCAGGTCACGTTTCAAATCAGCAATAATTTTTTCCTTTTACCCTCCGTAGCTTCAGCGAAGGAGGGTGCTCCGCAACTGTGTTTTTCTCCGCATGGAGTCCTTTGGACAAACCGCCAATCACTTTATCATTTTCACTTGCCACTTGTCCCTTGTCACCTGTCCCTTGTCCCTCATCTACGGGAAAAACAGAAAAGCCATTTTTAGCAAAATAAAAGGGCTTATGTCATAAAGTACTTGCTTTATGTCATAACCCATCTGCTTTGCTCAGCAAACAGTTTACTTTGCTCAGCAAACCATTTACTTTGCTCAGCAAACCATTTACTTTGCTCAGCAAACCATTTACTTTGCTCAGCAAACCATCTGCTTTGCTCAGCAAACCGTTTACTTTGCTCAGCAAACCATCTGCTTTGCTCAGCAAACCATTTACTTTGCTCAGCAAACCATTTACTTTGCTTAGCAAACCATCTACTTTGCTTAGCAAACCATCTGCTTTGCTCAGCAAACCATTTGCTTTGCTCAGCATGGCTCGATATTTTGATAAAAACAGGGTTTTTGAATAAAGTTCAATTTTCTTTTACAAAACAAAGCCATAGAAAACACAGTGAACAGGGAAAGCCATTTTTAGCAAAATAAAAGGGCTTATGTCTTTACCTGTCAATTTTAAGATGTAAAGCGTTTAGTTTATGAAATCTAACCCCGCCCGGGGAATGTGGTTAAGTTAAGGAATTTTCCAAACTTGAACATTGAAAATTGAGAGTTGATTATTGAATATTATCCCGCACATGCGGGACTTAAAAATACTCAATGCTCATTGATACCTCTTAACTTAATGACATTGCCCGCCCGGGCTTCATTCATCGGATATAGATTACAATCTAAGAGACCGCTCCAGCGAAGCGAAAGAATATTTAGAAATGTATTTTCGCCACCCATGAATAACAAGGGAATCTGGGAACACAACACGCCTTATTCAAAGCTGCTGATTACGGTCGGCATTGTGCTGCTCAGCACAATGGCGTTCACGTTCATCTCCATACTCGCTTCTTCTTTTCTTTTTCATATCAGCATAGCCGATTTGCAAAACATCATCACCGATTTTGAAAATCCCGGTGTTGTCAGTGTACTCAAGCTCATACAAACGCTCACCTCGCTCGGCTCGTTTGTCATTCCGCCATTTCTTCTTGCCTATCTCTTTTCACAAAACACAGGCGAATACCTCTTTCTGAAAAAAGGCGTCAACGGCATGAATATCCTGCTGGTTATTCTGTGCATGATGGCAGCCGTGCCGCTCATTAATTTTCTTGCCGAACTCAACAGCAAAATGGCATTACCTTCTTTCCTCTCCTCTCTCGAAGGATGGATGAAAGAAAAAGAAGCCGCTGCTGCCGGAATCACCAAAAAATTCCTTGAAATAAAATCCACACCCGAACTCATTCTCAACCTCGGCATGATGGCACTTATTCCCGCCCTTGGCGAAGAACTTCTGTTCCGCGGAATCGTGCAGCGCATTTTTTCTGACTGGACAAAAAATGTTCATGGCGGCATCTGGATTTCGTCTGTACTGTTCAGTGCCATGCACATGCAGTTTTATGGTTTCATTCCCCGCCTGATGCTTGGCGTGCTGCTCGGCTACATGCTCGTGTGGAGCGGCTCGCTGTGGCTTCCTATCATTGCGCATTTCTTTAACAATGCTTCGGCAGTGATTTTTATCTTCCTCTTTAACCGCGGCAGCATTTCCATTGACCCCGATAAAATAGGTACAGATGAAAGCTCCTCAAGCTACCTCATTGCGGGAACGGTGATATTTCTTTCATTGCTTTATGTTTTTTATGGGAGATTGAAAGAAAAAAATGTTGCCACAGATTTCTCAGATTAACACAGATTTTAAATTTTAATCTGTGAACATCTGTGTAATCTGTGGCTATAATCAACAATGACTCAAATCATTTTCACGAGTGAGAACTTAGGCGTAATTTTACGCAGTAACAAAAAGTTAATAAGAAATTAGGTTATTGAGTTATTAAGAAAACTCATGGCGACCGAATAACTTAATAACCCAATAACCAATAACTCAATAAGCATGGAAAACATAGAAGACCTTGAAAAAAAATTCCAGGAACGCATAGACCGCGGTGAAATCATTGAACCCAAGGACTGGATGCCGGAACGCTACCGCAAGCAGCTCGTACGAATGATGAGCCAGCATGCACACAGCGAGATTGTCGGCATGCTTCCGGAGGGAAACTGGATTACACGAGCTCCGAGCTTGAGAAGGAAAACCGTTCTGCTTGCCAAAGTTCAGGACGAGGGTGGGCATGGTTTATACATTTACAGCGGAGCAGAAACGCTCGGCACTTCGCGTGAAGAAATGGTTGGCGAGTTTCTCGCGGGCAAAGCAAAGTATTCTTCTATCTTCAATTACCCCACGTTGACATGGGCAGACATGGGCGCCATCGGCTGGCTCGTTGACGGTGCAGCCATCGTGAACCAGACAGCGCTTGCGAAATGTTCTTACGGCCCCTATGCCCGTGCCATGGTGCGCATTTGCAAAGAAGAAAACTTCCATCACAAGCAGGGCTATGAAATTCTTGCCACACTCATGAAAGGAAATGAAGCACAGAAGAAAATGGCACAGGATTCAGTGAACCGCTGGTGGTGGCCATCAGTGATGATGCTCGGTCCGTCTGATAAAGATTCTCCGAACACACCTCAACTGATGCAGTGGAAAGTGAAACTTTACACCAATGATGAACTGCGCCAGCGTTTCATT
>DATDOJ010000093.1:0-27323 GCA_035293345.1 Bacteroidia bacterium | reverse complement strand
CGAAGACATCCCTTGACCACAAATGCTACATACCTGCCTACCTCTCCCTCGCGCTGAAGAAAATCATGCTTGAGAATTTTTTTTTCTGATAGCCGCGATGTCCAGTAGCTGAACTGCTCACCGGTGAGTTCAACTTTCTTTTCCTTCAGGTATTGGCTCAGTGATTCCGTCATGTCACCACAAACCTACAGGATTCATTTCGGAAACACAAACCGTGAGCCGCGCCAATGTCTTAACTTTGTATTTATCAATTTCAACTTCTTATGAAATCATTTTCATTTAAAATCATTTTCCTTCTCGTGTTGTTTTGTTCATCCGTTTCTCTTTCGTTTGACGAGCCGCAGGAAATTCCTCCCATAAAAATAAAGCTGCAGCTAATTACCAAGGGGCTGACTTCTCCCGTGGGAATGGCATCGCCACATGACGGCACCAACCGAATTTTTATTATTGAGCAGGGCGGCAAAATAAAAATTGTAAAAAACGGAACGCTGTTGTCAACTCCTTTTCTGAACATCTCTCATAAACTTGACGGACTCAATATTGCTTACAGCGAAAAAGGATTACTCGGACTTGTCTTTCATCCTGATTACAAAACCAACGGAAGATTTTTTGTTTACTACAGCGCACCCACGAAAGAAAAAAACTCAGACCATAAAAGTGTTCTTGCTTCTTACAAAGTTTCAGCGGCAAATCCTGATGTTGCCGATACAAAGGAGGAAGTGATTATGGAAATTCTCCAACCCGAGAGCAATCATAACGGAGGATGTCTTCAGTTCGGCAAAGATGGATTTCTATATATCGGTGTTGGCGATGGCGGTGGCGCAGGTGATAAACACGGAACCATCGGCAACGGACAAAACCTCAACACGCTTCTCGGAAAAATTCTTCGCATTGATGTGGACTCTAAAAAGCCGTATGCTATTCCGCCCGACAATCCTTTTGTCGGGAGAAACAATGCGAAACCGGAAATCTATGCTTACGGTTTGCGCAACCCGTGGCGGTTTTCTTTCGACCGCGTTTCAGGAAAATTATTTTGCGCAGATGTAGGGCAGGATGCATGGGAAGAAATCAATCTCATCGAGAAAGGAAAAAATTATGGCTGGAGAATTATGGAAGGAAAGCATTGTTACAATCCGAATACGAACTGCAACACCAGCGGACTTACGCTTCCCATTGATGAATATAATCATGACACAGGAATCAGTGTTTGCGGAGGAAGTGTGTATCGCGGAAAAATGTATCCGTCACTGCATGGAATTTATTTTTTTGCTGACTGGTCGGGAAAAATATTTTGCCTAAGGCAGCAAGGGGACGGAAGCTGGAGGCGGGGCGAAGTGATTGCAGATGACAACCGAAGCAACGACATGGGTTCAAAAATCAACAGCATGGGTGAAGACGGGAACGGGGAAATTTATTTCATCACGCAGAATTTATTCGGACCTAAAAGTCCAACGGGAGCAGTGTATAGAATGGGATTGTAAAAAATAAATTCAACACAATGGCAAAAACCAATTGGGCAGATGCAATAAAGCCGCTGCAAAAAAAATACAAGGGAAAGAAACATCCGCTCGAATACAAAAATCTTTACCAGCTTGTGGTGATGGTGATTCTCTCCGCACAGGATTCCGACAAGCACATCAATGAAGTGGCGAAGAAACTGTTCGAAGCGTTCCCCGATATGGAATCGCTTGCGCGCGCTGATGCCGATGCGTTGTTTCCATTCATTCGCTCAGTGCGCAACTTCGGCAACAAAACAAAATGGCTCATGACGCTTGCTCAGAAAATAAAAACGGATAAAAATATTCCGCTGACGTTGGATGAGTTGACGGCTTTGTCAGGGATAGGACGAAAATCCGCCAATGTGATTATGCGCGAGTCAGGAAAGAAACCCGAAGGCGTCATCGTTGACCTCCACGTGGTGCGCGTGGCTCCGCGCCTCGGCATTGCCACCGGCACCGACCCCAAAAAAATTGAAGCGCAAATCATGGAAGTCATCCCGCAAAAGGACTGGAGCGTGGGAATGAATTTGTCTTTTCTCGGGCGGGAGATATGCAGACCTACGAATCCGAAATGCCCGGAGTGCCCGATGAATCCGGTTTGTGCTTATTACAAAGGGTTGAAATGATTCTTAAAAACCTATTGATAAGGAAGGTTTTTTATTTACCTGAATGAATTTTCAACACAAGAGACCGCATAGAAAATGAGAGTGAGGGAAAACATAAACATTGCGAGCACCGCCACAATCACTCTTGTACTGATAAGTGAAGCTTTTGTAGCGGTCATGGCGGTGCTGTATTAGAATTATTCTCAGAATGCGAAGCGCACACTTAACGCTCCGTCCCAATATCCATAAGGACCTCCGCTGAAGAAATCTATAAACGGTTTGAGGTCTAACCCGACATTGAATGGAGCATTATTGAATTTGTAATCCATTCCGAGAATGAAATCCAAGCCGGCAACAGCCGATGAACTTCCGGGATCTGCTACATAATAAATGTAGCCGTTCTTTTCATACTTCACCCGGTAATAATATCCGCCATAGCGGAAGAATCCCACGTGTCCTCCGATTCCGTAAAACCATTTCAATCCGGGTGCAGTGCTGATGTCGCGGTGCTTTTCATATAGTCCGGTGATTACAAAACTTCTGTAGCCAAAACTTGCAATTCCTTCCAGCGCTGTTGACGGGTTTGTAAAATGTTTCACCGTGAGCCCGCTTGTGAGCCCGCCCAGGCGTGCGCCAATTCCGGTTCTGTAATTCTGTCCATCTCCGGATTCAGATGACTGGGCGCTAGTGTTGGTTGCAAATGCACTGAGTGCAAGCATTATCAGTAATGCTGATATTTTTTTCAGGATGTTTTTCATGACGTTTTTTTTACAGGTTAATAATTATTCATTGGATTTATTATTCTTCTTTTTGGAAAGAACTGTTTTCAGAATCTGCTTCACACTCTCCGCTCCTACTTCCGTGTAGAGTTTCGGGTATTTTTTTTGAAGCTTCCCAGCGAGTTTCATTACTGACTTCAACTTTGCAGAAGCTTTCTTTTCGGGCTCTCTCCTTTCTTTCCGAGAGCGGTTTTCATTCCGATAGACGACCTCCATTCTTAAAATAGTATAGCGCCAAGTTCAGTCATAGCTCCCACTGTGACCACAACGCCAGGTGTAGTGAGCGGCAGATAAGGAGCTTCAGGAGTTATGGTCACTGTGTAAGTTCCTGCAGGAAGACCTCTGAGAAGAAAACTTCCGTTGACATCCGTTACTGTTGTGTACGTATTGTTGCCGTCTGTTGCTGATATCATTGCTGGCAGTGCAAGTGCCGTAACAATTGTCCCGTGAATCGCACCGCTTGTCGCAGTACTGATAACGCGAATCACCGGCTTAAGCTGGTATTCTCCGTTTCCCTGTAGCACAATAGATTGGTTTGCGTCAAAATCGAGAAGCAATTCATATAGCACCCCCGGGACAAGCGTGCTGTGAACATTAAGTTTCAAACCCGATTGCATTGCGCTGGGAGTTGAAAGCGGATAGACAACACTATCAACCATTACGGAATTATTTGGTCCGAGAATCAAACGTACCTGCGACAATGTTCCGGAAGGAACATCAGCGCTTGCAATGAGCGTGTCAATGCCGTTTACAAAATCAAGGAGGTTATAAATTCCCGGTGTTACATTAAGGTTGACGGTTGTCATACTGTTAACTTTAAACTCAACACCTGTAATGTCGACATTAACCTGCTGGAAATTTCCAGGGGCATCCGTCATCCTGACTTTTACAGGAGTAGTTCCGCCCACGGCATCTTCATTATCTTTATTGCACGCTGTCCAAAGCGTTGACACAACGACCGCGAGGAGAAAAATTTTTAGTGTTTTCATAGCAATGATTTTTTAATGGTTAGCAATACATTTTCGAACACTATTAATTAAGCAAACAGAGTTCCACTTCTCTATACCCAGTTTTTCATGCTTTTCCTATAAATAGTGGGGAGATGTTTCCTCAATCACACATAGGGTGTGAAAAATATTCCCCGAAAAATCGAGGCATGGCTTAAAAAGAAAAAGATTTTACGCTTAACAATATGGTTTTTCAAGACGTCCCGAACTTGGCATGATTATGTATTAATGGATGGCATCAACTTGACTTCACTTAATCACTCAAACTAAAAACCCCCAACCAATGAAAAAGCTCTTAATGATTATCGCAGTTGCCGCAATGGCGGCAGGATGCCACAACTACAAGGCAGATGTTGAAGCGCTCGCCAAAGAAAAAGAAATGCTTCTCGCAGATGCCGACAGCAAAAACACCGTCATCACCGAATTTGTTTCCACGATGAACGAAATTGAAACCAACCTGAATGCGGTGACTGAAAAGCAGGCGGCTATTAATATGTCTGCTTCAAGTGCGGAACTTGCAAAGTCGCAGAAGGAAAGAATCAACGAGGAGATTGCCTCCATCAACGGGCTGATGAAGACCAACCGCGATAAAATCGCAGACCTTCAGAAGAAGCTCAAGAAGTCCAGCGGAAAAGTTGCCGGGTTCGAAAAGGCAATTGCATTGCTGAACGAACAGATGACCATGAAGAACAATGAGCTTGCCGCGCTCAACCAGAGATTGACTGAATTGAATACCCAGGTCGCCACTCTCAACACTTCCGTCACCACGCTTACGGCACAGAGTGACGAAAAGACAAAAGTCATAGACGACCAGACGAAGAAAATGCACACTGCCTATTACACCAAGGGAACTTACAAGGAGCTTGAGACCAAGCATGTGCTTGTGAAAGAAGGCGGCTTCCTCGGAATAGGCAGGGAACAGAAAGTGACCAACGATTTTAATTCCGATGCGTTCGCAACGGTGGACATCACCCAAACCAAGGTGATTCCGATTGAAAGCAAAAATGTGAAAGTGGTAACCACGCATCCGAGCGCTTCTTATACGCTGGAGAAAAAAGAGAAGGATAAGAACTATGTTACGAACCTCGTCATCAACGACCCTGACCAATTCTGGAAAGCATCGAAGTACCTGGTAGTGATGGTTCAAAAATAAATTCCTTATTCTCAAGCGGAGCACACGACCATGCATCTTGTCAGGTAGATTTAGCATAACCGTGTTTCGTTGTTATCCTCCCGGATAACATGAGAGAGGAACCGACCCCGCAGAAATGCGGGGTTTTTTTATTGATACTTATTCCTGTGAACTATAGTTTAAGGGTTGTGTGCTCAAGGGAATTTATTTTAACCACTCACCAGAACACACCCTCTGATTCTCCCTCTCTCTTATGCTGAAGCCCAACGCCAAGAGGGAGACTTTGTGCGCGGATTTCCCCTCTGTGCGAGAGCCATAATGTTGGAGAGAGGGGACTAAGGGGTGTGTTAAACTTATTCTTTATTCTTCCTAATCCACTCTTCAATTTCTCTGACAACACCGTCAACATTTTTTTCAATCTCAAAATTCCTGAAACGTAAAAACCTTATTCCGAATTCGTCCATTATGGAATCTTGTCTGCGTTCGTCACGGAGCATGGCATAATCTGTTTCATGAACGTTTCCGTCAAGTTCAATTGCCAGCATAAGCTTCAGACAGAAAAAATCAACCACATAATACCCGATGGGTTTCTGGCGATGAAAATCATAACCGAGAACTTGCTTCCCTTTCAGTTTTTGCCACAGGATTTTTTCCGCCTTTGTCGGATTATTGCGGAATTCTCTTGCAAGTTCAACAAGCTCATGCCGGTATGGAATTACTTTTTTGTCCATGAGGAGAAAAGTAGAAAAAAATAATACGCCCTTATTACGCACCATCCTATTTAACACACCCCTTAGTCCCCTCTCTCTTTCACAGTGGCTTGCGCTCAGAGGGGAAATCCAGCGCAAAGTCCTCCTCTGAACGCGGGACTGGAGCGTGAGGGAGAGGGAGATTTAGAGGGTGTGTTCTTTTGCTAAGCACTGTTTTTCAGGACAACTCAAATTGTAACAGAAGTTTTTTTAATCTCTTCTTTACCTTCTTTGGTTTTTAACTGACATTCACACACAGTAATACTATTCCATTTTCTTTATTACATTTGCGCCAGCATCTCGAATCCTTAAATGGATGCCAACCGGGTAAAACCGCCACGGTGGCAAAACGATGTGGGCACCTGAAGCCAAAAAATGGTTCACATATCCATCTTCAGATTCTCCATTTCCATTTCGGTATTTCCGGATGAGTTGTTTAACTTTTTTAAAAACTCAATTCAATGGAAAACAAAAATCAATTACCGGATTACACCGGTTTCGGAAAACTGAAACCGGAAACCATCAGCGAAACAGAAGAACTTCTTTCGGCTGATTATTATTTTCTCCAGTCACCCGCGCACCATGTGGAAATCACGAAAGCAACCGGGCATTGCTCGTTACGAGATTATGTGGATGACAGGTTAGGAGGAATGTGGAGCGAGTATCCTTCTTTGAAAGATTGTGTGCTCCGGCATTTCTTCTGTCTCGATTGTGAAAAAGACAACAACTTCAAACTCTTCAGCAAAGCAATTACCGGGCTGGGAAATATTTATCTTCAGCATTTACCTCACCGATTAGGAAAGGATACAATATTAACATTTCATCCTGCAGGGCGCATGGTGGTGCTGCGTTTGCCGCTACCTCTCGACAATCCAATAATATTTCCTGACGGAGATATTGAAAATGACATTGCCTCAGAAGCTTCGCGGACAAGAATTATTGATTCGTATCGGACAACTGTGTTTGTGAGATATAAAAACGGTGCATTGATAGCTGTGCCTGTGCACATGGTGGAATATCTTGCGCCTCTCGCCTTTGCGTATGAAATAGCGAAAGGGCTGGTTGATAACGGGATGATAAGCAAACAAAAAATCCTGCGGATGATTATTCAGGATTGTTCCGAAAAACAAAATTCTGCGATTCAGATTTTTCATGGCACCGCAGGTGACGATTATATCCGCTATTCCGTTTTGTTTAAAGGAATGTCAAACGATTTAAAACAATTTCAGGAGTATGAAGAAAAAATTGTGAGCAAGGTGAATGAAATTATCTGAGAGCGGGAATTCTCCTTCTTTGTTTTGAAAGAAGAAAATTATTGTGTGATTGACTCAGGATTGAAAATTCTAAGGAGCGAAGTGCCCCGGCAGTTTGTCTATGACCTTGAACTTGCCGGCAATGTAAAAGAGCAGGTGCTGCGCGGGCGCGAACTCAATGGAGAATCACGCGATTTGGATTTCTGATTTTCATGTAGTGAAATATTAGTTTTTATCTCAGTCCCGTTTTTTCGGGGATATTTTTTATTTCATTGCCCTCTTTATCACGCTTTATATTTCTGGCTACTTTTGCAAAGCAATGCCAAAAATTTACGAGTACTTCGGAATTATTTTTTTATTCTATGCCAATGACCATCTGCCTATTCATGTGCATGCTCAGTATCAGGAATATGAAACAAAATTTGAATTCAACTATGTGAATGGAAAACTAAAAGAATTAAAAGCAAAAAAAGTCAAAGGAAGATTACCTCTGCCATCTGCTAAAATGAAAGAAGCTATATTGTTTATTAAAAAATATCATTCCGGAATTTCCGAAAAGTGGACTCGTTTCTTTGTCTGGAAATCAAAAGTGAAAAGCGAAAAGATTACTAAAAGAATAAAATAATTATGAAAACAATTTCAATCATAAATGCCGAATACCTGAACGATTATAAGCTGAAACTTTTTTTCAATGACGGTACTTCACGTATTGTTGACTTCAAATCATTCCTGGCTCACAACAGTCATCCGCAATATGATAAGTATAAACATCGTTCTCTTTTTAAAAAGTTCAAAATAGTAATGGGCAATATTGTCTGGGGCAGGGATTGGGACCTTATCTTTCCCGTATATGACCTTTACAAAGGGAAAATCTGATTGACAAAGTCCCGCGATTTCGCTTCTGAGCATTCGTAACACGTCCCCAAACCCCTTCTCTCTGGCGCTCATCAGCGTGTGGAAGAAATATGAGAATGAACAAATCGTTTCTTCTCTCAATATTGCTTTTGAAGATTATCTGTTCCGGGTGCAGAGCCACATCAGCTTCGCAGTGCCCCGGCAGTTTGCCTATGACCTTGAACTTGCCGGCAATGAAAAAAAGCAGGTGCTGCGCGGGCGCGAACTCAATGGAGAACCGCGCGATTTGGATTTCTGATTTCGCTCTTTAACACACCCTCTAAATCCCCCTCTCGCTGAAAACCCTAATGCCAGCGCTCAGAGGGGGACTTTGCGCAGGCATTCCCCTCTAAGCGAGAGCCACTGCATGGGAGAGAGGGGTTAGGGGTGTGTTCCGCCAAGCCCCGCCATGGGGCTTTTTGTTTTGGGAAAATGAAACTGTCAAAAAGCCATTACCATTATCTTCATAGCTTCCTTTTCATCAAGAATTGAATAATGCTCATGCCCTGTTTGTTCAAGACCGACAATGAATTGGCTCATTTCTTTTTCTGTTTCAAATTCCCGTGAATGAAAGCAATCAGGGTTTTCTTCTGCATATTCAGGAAAACTCTCAAAGCCATCATCTTCCAGAATTTTTTACTTTAGCCATTCAAATTTTTTTATGAGCAAGCTTCGCATCCGAGAAATTTTTCGTTACCCAAGTCCACTTAATATTTCTACTCCGGAAATTGATGGATACCGAAATCATTTTTACGTGACGGATTTTCCAAATCATGCAAGTGTAAAATGGGATAGCGGAATTGCAGGAATTGCTGAAGTCAACACTGTTGATGGCAAAAGACGACCTGCAATTTTAATTAGAAGCAATCCATTTAAAGGCGGAACTGAAGCGACACCGTGGCAAGATGTGTTTGATGTTGACAACGGACACATTCGATATTACGGTGATAACAAAACTCCGGGAAAAGATCCTGCACTTGCAAGCGGAAACAAAATTCTTTTAAGTGCTTTTGAAACTTACAACAATATTGCAAAGAGACATGATTCTGTTCCGTTAATATTCTACAAGGCAGTATCGAGAAATAATAAGATAAAAGGATTTTTGGAGTTTAACGGTTTCGGAATAATTAAAGGAGTAGAACTCATCACGCAATACGACAGAAAACTGGATAGGACTTTTTCGAATTACGCTTTTAATTTTCATGTCTTTAGTTTAGCAGAAAGTCATGAAGAATTTGATTGGAACTGGATTAATGATAGAAGGAATAAAAAACTGAGTTTAAAGGAAACGCTTGAGAATGCTCCGGTGTCATGGACAGAATGGTTAAAGAAAGGAAACAGAGTATTAGAAAAATACAGGAGGCGAGTTTCAAAACTTTTGACAATTTCTTCTGATGAGCAAAAACCGAAAAAGGGCAGTAGAGAAGAAAGAACCTTAAAAAATATTTACAAGTTTTATCACAAGAAAAAATCGAGGTTCGAAGCTCTATCTGCTGCTGTCGCAGCCAAGATAATAAGAGATGAAGGCGGAAATTTTTTTGAAGGATGGATTACTCCTGCATCTTCAGATGGAGGTGCTGATTTTTATGGCAGAATAGAAATCGGTAATGGTTTCGGAAAAGCAAAACTTATTTTGCTGGGGCAAGCTAAGTGCGAAGGATTGAATTCCGCGACCGGTGGAAATCACATTGCAAGAACTGTTGCTCGTTTGAGAAGGGGATGGGTAGGAGCGTATGTTACTACAAGTTATTTCTCTGAAGCAGTGCAAAGAGAAATTATTGAAGACGAGTATCCCATCATGCTAATCAACGGATTGAAGCTTGCAGAAACAGTATTAAAAATATTACACGATGAGGGGTATCCTGATTTGAAAAAATTTCTTGATGAGTTAGATTCAAAATATGATGACATGGTTCAAATACGCAGGGCTGATGAATTGCTTTTAGAATAATTAACATACTATATTGCAAAATTATTTTTCCTATCGATTTACTTTAAAGACATGGAATCACAAGAAAGATTATTAAAAGTAAAATTTGCCGGGCGTTTAATAGATTTATTAGGTCAACAAATGTATGGTGGGCCTGTGCCCTCTGTTGCTGAATTAGTTGCTAATGGTTGGGATGCTGATGCTGACAAAATTGAAATTTCTCTTCCCGCTGATGTGCATGCAAAAGATGCTTCGATTATTGTTCGCGATTACGGAGTTGGGATGACATTTGATGAACTTAACGATAAGTATTTACATATCGGATATGAAAGACGAGAGCGAGGAGAAAGAACAAAGAAGGGCAGATTAATAATGGGAAGAAAAGGGATTGGAAAATTGGCAGGATTTGGAATAGCCGAAGATATTGTCTTAAGGTCAGTCAAAGATGGAAATCTCGTTGAATTTACTTTAAACTATACGCAACTTCGTAGTTTAAAAACAGTAGCAGAATGGCAGTTTAAGCCTGATAAAGATGAACCAAGCAAGGAAGCAAGTGGCGTTACCGTTATTTTCAGAAAATTAAAACTTTCAAAATCAATTAACGAAGACAACTTCAGAACAAGTATGGCAAGGCGATTTGCATTAGGCGCTGATGAAATGAAAATCTTAGTTAATAATGTCGAAGTTAAAAAAGAAAATTTGATATTTGAATATCGATATCCAGAATCAGGTTGGACGGATGAGGATATTCCAGGATTCGGCAAAATTAAATTTTGGTTTGGATTCTTAAAAGACACAATTCAGGATGCTGAGTTAAGAGGTATTTCTGTATTTGCCCGAGAACGAGTGGCGCAATTCACGCCATTCTTTTTCAACTTGACAGGTGGTATAAATGGCCAAGTTGCCTTAGAATATTTAACTGGTCAAGTAAAGGCTGATTTTTTAGACGAGGCAACCGACTACATTGCAACTGATAGACAAACTGTAAATTGGCAGTTTGGGGCTGCTCCATTTTTAGAAGACTGGGGCAAGGAAAAGATAAAGGAATTATGCGCCCATTGGAAAAAGAGGCATACTCAAAAGAAGATTGATAGATTCGAACATAAGCTAAGTGATTTTTTTAAGCGAGTAGCAAATTTATCGTCTGCTCAAGAACGAAAAGATATTACTAATGCACTTGAAAAAATTGCAAGTATTGATAGTATTAATGAGGAAGAGTTTAATGTTATCGCTAATTCTATGGTCTCTGGTTTTGAACGAGAAAGCATTAAGAAAGTAATTCAAAGAATAAATGCAACAAGCGATGAAGCTTTGCCAGCGTTGTATGATGTAATTAAAGAGTGGGATATAATTAGTGCGGTTCTGACTGCTGAGGCTGTTTCAGGAAAAATAGAAATCATTAAGCAGTTTAAAAAGCATATTGATGAACGAACACCAGAAAAGGCAGTAAGTGATCAGATTGACATGCAAAAATTTATTCGTGAATATCCTTGGCTTCTTGGTCATGAATATGAAAACCTAAAACCTGCTGACATGGATCATGAAAAGGGCGTTGATAAATGGATCGAAGAAGTTCTAAATGATACCAATAAAGAATTTAAGCGCGATGATGAAAAAGATCCACGAAGATTTGATTTGTTATGTATGTGTAATGATTACGAAATTCAATTATTGGAATTAGTTCGACCTGGCACACCTGCTGATTATGATCATGCAAGTCGTTTAGTTCGTTATGTAACAAGAATTGAAGATGCTATTGAATCTGGATCTAATGACAGGTATAGAAAAAAAACTGTCAGAGGTTTATTAATTGCTGATGACTTTTCAAAGGATGGTTCTTTAAATAAATTTATATCTACAAACAAAGTTTCAATAGATGCCGTAGAATGGAAAACTCTATTTAATAGAGTTCATGCAAGATACTTTGAATTCTTACAAATGCTAGCATTAAAAGCCCCTGATGATACTAGGTTGAAAGGTATCGTAAATTTAAATTAGATTATGTATAGCTACTATTCTATTGATTTGTTTTCAGGATGTGGTGGCCTAACACTCGGGTTAACCAATGCAGGTTTTCTCACAAAAGCTGCAATTGAATTTGATGCAGATGCTGTAAAAGCATTTAAAATGAATCACAAAAAAACACACGTGATTCGAAATGATATCCGGAAAGTAACAATTAGGGAAGTAAAAAAATTGCTTGGCGAAAGCCCACTTCACTTACTTGCCGGTTGCCCGCCCTGTCAGGGATTCAGTTCAGTGCGAAGGTTAAATGGTAAGAACGTCCGTGATGAAAGAAATGATTTAATCATGCAATATTTACGTTTCGTAAAAGCGTTGAAACCATTGACCATCATGATGGAGAATGTTCCAGCTCTTGAGAAGTATCATCTTTTTAAGGACATGGTTAAGGAGTTGAGAAAAACATATAATGTAAAATACAAAGTAGTAAATGTGAAAGAATATGGGGTCCCGCAGAGAAGAAGAAGATTAGTTTTGGTTGGTTCTCGGTTGGGAGTAATCCAAATTGCAACCGGCAATAAGGAAAAAGTTACTGTAAGAGATGCTATCGGCAAAATGGAACCCATTGCAATAACAAAAGACCCGATACACAGAATTGTTGCGAAGCATACAGCAAAAGTTTTGGAAAGAATTAAACTCACTCCGAAGAATGGTGGCAGTTGGAAGGATTTACCTGCTGAATATATTTTGAAATGTCACGATAAGGAAAATGTCGGGTTCAATGATATTTATGGACGACTTCGTTGGGACGATTATTCAACAACGATAACCGGTGGTTGTTTGAATCCGTCCAAAGGAAGATTTTTGCATCCGGAGGAAGATAGAGTAATCAGCGCAAGAGAAGCGGCATTGCTGCAATCATTTCCGAAGTCATATAAGTTTCCGGCTGATATTTCAAAAACTTCATTGGCGCTGCTCATTGGCAATGCGCTGCCACCTAAGTTCAGTTATATTCAGTCATTGAATATTAAAAAGCATTTGGACGAACACTTGAATAAATCAAAGAGCAACGCTGCTTAATATTTTCTCTTCTACTTTTTTAAAATTCCTTTTCATTTGGCATTGCCAAATTTCAATCACATTCAGTTTTTCTTTTCTGAGTTTTTGTTTATTTAATTTGTCAAGTTCTCTGTTGCGTTCAATCTTCTTTTTCCAAAACACTTTTCTTGTTTCAGGCAGCTTTGCGTACTTGCAGTTTTTATGCCCGTGCCAGAAACATCCGTGAACAAAAATTACTGTTTTGTATTTCTGTAAAACAATATCCGGTTTGCCCGGTAGTTTTTTATCATGAATACGAAAACGAAAACCTTTTGAGTACAGGAATTTACGAACCAGAATTTCGGGCTTTGTATTCTTGCCTTTAATACGACTCATGTTATATGAGCGCTGCGCTTTTGTATGCACGTCTGCCATCGTGCAAATCTCCCGAAAAATATTTTTCCATTGCTGATAATAATTTTCTCTCTTTTCCGTTATGCAGAATATGAAGCACTTCTACACAGACAGGTTATCAGTATTAAACGTTACAAACTTTTACAACTATGAAAACATGGTCAACAGAGCTCAGTAAGCTGAGCGATTCGCAATTAGTGCAGTGCGCTGCGGAAGGCGACAGCCGCTGCTCTAAGGAAATTGTAGTGCGCCATCATCCGCATGTGCACCGCCTGCTGCATTACAAACTTGGCAATGCAGAGTGGGAAAAAGACGCGGAGCAGGAAACATTTATTATTGTGTTCATTGAAATCCGCAGCGGGCATTACCACGACACGGGGCACCTGACCCAGTACATAAACTCTGTTGCATGGAAACAGGCATTGATTATCCTGCGTGACGAGGAGCACTACGTGCATGATAGCACCGCCCTCAGCAGTGATGAGCAAAGGGAAGAACCCGAAGAGGAACTTTTCAGGGAGCGCAGCCCGGATGCAACACTGCTGCGCCTCGCCATGAAACCGCTGACTCCGAGGCAGCGCCTTATTCTCACGCTGCGCGATGTGGACGGGCTTTCTTTTCATGAAGCCGGGTTGCGCATGGAGATTCCTGAAGCGGCTGCGCGGGTGCTTTATCTCAAGGCAACAAGGCACGTGAAACATAATGCGGCTGCCATCATCCTCGAAAGACGCGCTGCATTAAAAGAGCGCAGGAGTAAATAACTTTTCCCCGCTTTTCGGTAGTGGCTCACTTTGAATACAAAATAATTTCTTTGTGAACTTTGTGTCTTCTTCGTGGGCTTTGTGGTAAAAATTTTAAACACAAAGGGCGCTAAGGAAATTTACAAAGAACACAAAGATCAAACTGAGCCACTTCCCGCTTTTCCATAAAACCCTGAGAGGGTTAATGGAAGTTGCATTCGTCTTCCTTAGGATGAAACAAATCGTAATGAAAACTCCGGCAATCTTCATTACGACAGGAGCAATCGTAAGTAAACCTGTGGCAATCTTCATTAAGACGAAAACAATCGTAATGAAAACTGCCGCAATCGCAGCTACGATTGAAACCATCGTAAGGAAGATGAGCGCAATCGTAGTGAAGACAGGGACAATCGTAATGAAAACAGTCACAACCGTAAGGAAGATTGGAACAATCGTAATGAAAACTGTCGCAATCGTAAGGAAGATTGGAACAATCGTAAGAAAGACAGGGACAATCGTAAGGAAGATTGTCACAATCGTAATGAAAACTCTGCACTCAGGCACACCCCCTGAAATCCGCTGTTTTCAGCGACTTCATGAAGATGAGAAGAATTTTTTAAGGAGGAGGTAACGTTTTGGCTTGCCCGTGCACTTATACTGTAACAGGTTTTCAAAAATGTTTAACAGTATAAAACCAAAAACAAAATGATAAAGTTTGTAGTAAAGCTGGGACTCTCGAAGAAGAGCATCCCTCAGAAAATTGACCTCGGCAAAGGAATTGACCTTGCCATGACAGGTAATCCGCTCTTTACAATGGTGACTAATCCGACCATCGTAGAAGTGAAAGCCGCAACCACGGCACTGGAAACGGCAGCCAATGATGTGTCGGCAGCCGGGGGCGGAACGCTGCTCACTTCCATTATGCATGAGAAGGAAGAGCTGTTTAACGTTGCGGTGACGGGCATGGGGCGCAATGTGGATAACATTGCCAAGGGAGATAAGACCATCGTTCTTTCGGCAGGCATGGAGGCAAGCAAGGAGCGCGAGCCGGCACAGGTTCCGCTGGCTGCCGCAAATCTGAAGGCGGTTCCGGGCTTGCTTCCCGGTACGGCTGACCTCAAATGGAAACGCCCCAAGTGGGCTTTGCTGTTCAATGTTTATTCCAGTCCCGACCCTGTCACACCAACCTCGTGGATGCTGAAAGGACAAACGACAAAAAGCAGGTTTACCGTGACGGAACTCGAGCCGCTTAAGAATCACTGGTTCCGTGTTGAACCGGTGGGCACAGCAGGCACAGGACCGCTGAGCGACCCGGCAACGAGCGCGGCATTGTGATGGAAAAAATTAAAAAAGGACTCCGTGAAGAGTCCTTCTGGTTCCCTGTGGAACTGACCGGAATTATTCCATCATAACTTAATGAATCGCTTAACCAAACTGATGTTATCGTTATAAACCCTGACGAAATAATTTCCCGGAGGCAGTTTGTCCAGCGGAATAATCGTATTGCTTTTCATTACCCTGCGGTATTCGAGCCGCGTTCCGATAATATTGATGACTTCGATATATGCAGCGTCCTTTGAATTGTAATTCACAGTAATAAAATCTACAGCAGGATTGGGATACAAATCAAACGAAACCTCGCCCGGCACTTCTTTTACCGAAGTGGGATTTGTATTCTGGTCGAACACGGCAAAGGGGCTGAGAGAAGTGATGTTGTTCCTGTTTAAGCTGAACATTCCGTTCGCTTCCAGCGTTGCTGATGCGGTTGCGCTTACATCCCAGCTTCCTGAAGTATAGTGTGAAATGTATGCAGCCATGTGATTGAATGCATTTACCTCGGCAGCAGCAGCCCACATGAGTTCAAGATTCATATTGAGGTTAGCGGTGATTTCAGAATGAACATACCATGTTGCATCAACTACCGGCTGTGTAAGGGAAATATCAACTCCTGAGGTTCCCGAAGCATAAACATTTGCTCCGGCACCGACAAAAACTTCCCCGCTTGCCGAGCCGGTATTAAGCATTATTGCTGCCGGGCAAAACTGAACAGAGGTGCCGACAGGAAAAGTTACAGCTGCTGATGCTCCGGCCGTCAGGTGCATAGACAAAGTTCCGTTCAACCCTGTTATGACGTAAGAAGTATTGGACGCACCTGTGATGGAACCGCTCAAACCTATTTCCACATTGTAGCTTCCGGCATTGAGACAACCGCTGACTAAATTTAATGTTCCCTGGATGGTGATGTTTGAACCAAGCATTACAGAACCATTGCCTCCGACATTCACCGTGAGATTATTTACAACGTCACCTGCAGATGTAAATGACAGAGAGCCGGAAACCGAAGCTGCCGTGCTGATGGAAATATTGGAAGCTGAGGTGGAAGAAATCAATCCGCTGCCTGAAGCAGATACATCGCCTGTAATGGTGAGATTATTTCCTGCAAGCACCAATGTTCCGCTTGTTAAACTCAGCGTTCCGGAAACAGCGAGGTCGGCAGTGAGTGTTACCGTGCTGCCGGTGCTTACATCAATGGTGACATCGCTCAATCCGGAGCCGCTCAGTTCAACACCGGCAATGGCAGACCCCGATGTGTAAACAACATTGTAAGTGCCGGATAGACCTAATGTCCCCCCGTTCAATGTGAGCACTCCACCGGAAATAACAATGGTTGCATCAGCACCGACATCTAAGCTGCCACCTGTTTGCAAACTCAGTATTCCGGAAGATAAAGTCAGCGTTTGATTCACCATAATATCCGCTGCAACCAGGAGATTCAGCGCTGAACACGTTACCGTATCCGCTGCGAGCGAGCCGGTGAAAGAAACGATTGCCGAAGTTCCGCACACCAGGTTTCCGATATTGATAACCCCGGAACCTGATACTGCACCGGCAACAACAGTCAGCGTTGCATTAGATGATGATGATAATGTTCCTTCCACATCCATGAGGGCAAGCGCCCCGTTTAGTGTCGCGTTGTTATCCATCGTAACATTAATGCCGGAAGAAATTATAACCTGGTCAGATGTAATAGTCAAAGGAGGAACTGAACCTCCCCATGTTGTTGTGCTGCTCCAGTTTCCGGAAGCGACAGCAGTAAATGTTGCACCGTAAGAAACAGTGCCGGTCAGCATCATCAGCATAGCAATGAGCCAGATCTTTTTAAAAGTAAACATATTTTTCATGACGTTTTGTTTTGTGTATCCGTTCATGCTGAACAGATACTGTTTAATGATTATGGATATTTCTTTTCAAAACGTGAGGGGTTTTCTGCTGCTCCTCACAAAGGGAAATTAATGGGGATGGGTTATCGTTCGGTAATTATTACGAAACGACAACCCGATGTACCAGAGAAATCCTCCTGTTAAGATTTTTGCTGCGTTGATATGTTTTCATGCCCGTAAGTTTTTTCAGATAAAAAATGCAATCAATTAGTTACACATAATAAATCCAAAAACATACCATGAAGTTTTTCTGAGTAAAAAATAGTATTTCAGAAAACCACAGAGAAGGAGTTGTGGAAATATTTCAACAGTCATGGGAATTTTTTTGCCTGAAAAAATAAAACCACCGGTTGCGCACGACCGATGGTTTTATAAACCCGGATACGAAAGCAAGGTTACTTGCGAGCGTCCTTTTCAGGATAGGCCTCCGCTCTGTCTGTTGCTTTCACCGGAAATGTTCTTTCCACTGCTCCGTCCATGTAAACAAAATCACCTTCCTGAAGTTTTGCTTTTGTTCCGTCCTGAAATATGAGGGAACCGGAAGGAGTCACTCTTGTGCCATTGCGCAGCGTTATCTCTTTATCGAGCGCTGTGGTTTGTCCGTCCTTAATCAGCCACGCTTTTCCTGCATTAAAACTTATTCCGTCTTTAACGGCTTTATGAACCTGTGTTGGGACCGACTGTTCTTTGCCGGTGACTACCGGCTCCTGGGCAAATCCATTCACTCCAAACACTGTTGCAGTGAACAATACAATTAATTTTTTCATGTCTGTTGATTTTAATAATGATTAATAAATACCTGCTTTTATTATTTATGTGAATACAAATTATCATCAATAGGAATTACAAAAATTCCACTGTTCCTGAATCGCTCTCTCAGGTATGACAGAGACAGGCGTGTGAAAATTTCATGCGCGATACTCTCACGGAAAATTCGATAGTGTTTCATGGTTTTAGAGTTTAAGAGTTATTAATGAAATGATTAAAAAATTCTTTCTTATTTTTTTGTTGTCGTCACATCTTCCTGCTCGGTCAGCTTCCACAGCTTATCTAATTTAGGGGCAAGAACAATTTCCGTTCTGCGGTTCACCTGGCGTCCTTCTGCTGTTTCGTTCTCAGCTAACGGATGATAGGGTCCGCGACCACTCGCAATGATGCGCTGTGCAGGAATTCCGTTCTCGGTGAAAATCCTCGTTACACTCGTTGCACGATGCACACTCAAATCCCAGTTGTCATGATTGCGCGATGTATTAATAGGAACCGGGTCTGTATGCCCTTCCACCATCACTTCCAGGTCGCTGTTCCTCAGCACAGCTGCAAGCATGGCGATGGCTTCCATGCCCCGCTTGTTCACCACATCGCTGCCGGAAGGAAACAGCAGTTTGTCCGATATGGAAACATACAACTTTCCGTTACGCACCTCTATCTGCAGTTCTTCGGGCGTAAAACATTTCAATGCGCTGCAAACTTCCTGCTTGAGGTTGCGGATAGCATTCCGCTGTCCATCCACAAGCGCTTTCATTTCCGCCATTCTTCTTTGCTCATCTGCGAGCATCCTCTCCTTTTCTGTCAACTCACGTTCCCCCGCTGAGGCCTTGCCCTGAAGTTGTTTCAGGTCCTTTGAGAGTTTTTGATAATCCTCCTGGAGAGCCATTTCTCTCTTTTCGACAGCTTCCCTGCGTGCAACTTCGTCTTTGTATTTTTTCGATGAAATGCATGCACTTATACTTGTGATTAAAATTGCTGCGATAAAAATTCTCATAAACGATTTCATAGTATTAAGATTTTAGAAAAAATGTTATGTTATGTATTATGCCAAAAGCATACCGCGAAATTTTTTTTCATCAAATCAATTCTGAATAAGAAATTTCAAAGAAGCTGTACCGAATACATGAAGAAGATTTTTTTGAATGTGGAAAAAGGGCAACACCATCGCGGATATTTTTTCTCATCAGGAAGAAAAAACAAGCGCCCCGATTTTCTAATCGGGGCGCCTGCACGCTGCATTTATAGAAAAGGGTTATTTGGTTTTGTCCGTTATCCAGTTGTCAACATGAGCCACTGCATTCTCTGCAACTATGACACCAACAAATTGTCCGTTTGACTCTTTGATTTCCCTGTTGACGGCAAGCATGTTTTCGTTCATGTCAACCCGTGCCCTGGCAAGCGCAGCTTTATCGTTCTCCAGAATATTTTTCTTCCGGGCTACGGCTGCTGCACATTCACTGGCTGCCATTTCATTTCCCCTGTCAAGTTCCTTGTTCAGCTTGCGTTTGCTCGCAGTAAGCGCAGCTCTGTCCCTGCGGATTTCTTTTCTCTTCTCGCTCAGAACAAGTTTGTGACTTTTAACAAGATCTCTCTTGTCAGCAGAGAGATATGCTTTGTGGTGTTTCAGATTCGCACGTGCCTTCGCCAGCTCTTTTTTGTCAGCGAGCATTGCAGCTTTGTTTCCGGCTTCCCTGTCCTTTTTCAACTTTGCCTCAAGGAATTTAATTTTATTCCTTTCCATAGTGATAGCCGACAGGTCCTGCCGGATGTCTGTGTTTTCACTCACGAACCTTCCGTTGGGACTTGATGGAGGTTTGCCACCTCCCGCATTAACAACACTTGTAAGTGAATCATAACCCATTGCCAGCGCGGCAATGATTAAAACTTTCAACATTAAGGTTTTCATTTTGTCCTCCTTTTTTAAAAATGGTTTCATACGGTGAATAGTAAAGCCAACAACGTACCACAACGATGGGCTTCATGAAAACTAACCTGAAAGGAAATTTTCACACGATTATTTTTTTGAAGATGAAGATTCATTTTCGCGCCTGTGGAATAAACGCAACAGTGTGTAACAGAATACACACAAAAACTGCCTGCTGCTGATTACCGCTTCAGGCAAATCAGAAACCCGGAGGCACTGTGTTTCCGAAGAACTCAAAGTTTTTCCTCACCGATGCTTTTTCATTTTCAGGAACATCTTCCGGTGACGAGTAGATGGCATCCACTGGACATTCCGGCAAGCAGGCGCCACAGTCAATACACGTTTCAGAATCAATATAAAGCTGAAGACCTTTCAGCCCGTCAGGGTTCTTTTTCAGTTCTTCCACTTCTGCCCCGGAGCCGGTTTTATTAATTGGTCCGTGAATGCAGTCAACCGGGCAAACCTTGACACACGATGTGTCGCAAACCCCGGCACATTTGTTTGATATGATATATGACATGATTGAAATTTTTTAAGGTAAAGAAATTATTTCCGCTCAGTTAAATAATTTGCATAACAGATTTATGCAATTATCAAACCATTAAAAAATTCCAGGGCAGAAACTAAGTTCAAACGTGCTCGTGCTTTCTCATAAACTCATCCACAGAGACAGAGCCCGAACCCTCAACGAGAAAGAACAGCAGCAGGAATAAAACCATCAGCGAAAAACCCAGTTCGGAATTCTCTGAGTAGAAGCCGTGCTGCGAGTTAACAAAAACAACAGCTCCAATCAGTATGGGAAGCTGGAAGAGAATAGCAACGCGTGTGATGAGACCGAGCATTATCAGCATGCCTCCCATCAGGTGGGCTAAGCCCACGTAGTGAGCCAGACCTAAAGACACCCAGGGGAACTTGCTGTTCTGCATAATCTGCATCAACGAATCGGTGTTGCCGACAAACTCCACTCCCTTAAGGAAAATGGTTAGCCCGAGAACTAAGCGGAGCGCGTCTATCCATTTCGGATGATGCCTGTCGCCCCAGTCCTCGATTTTTTGAATGGCACTCATGTTACCTCCTTTTTATTTGGCACAAAGTTTATAAAAAAAATACGGATAAAAAAAATCGCCTGCTGCTGTTCATAAAAAAATCCTGTTCTGAAATTCTGTTTCGCAGATAGAGAATACAAAATCTCTCTCTGTGGAAATCATTCCACAGGCAGAGGAGCATTTTGTACAACTGCCGGCTGTCAGTGAATGAAATAAAGACCGGGTCTGTCTATCGTTACATCATGATATTTCAGCTCGAAATAGCGGTGGCGCAACTGCTCTAATTTGTGCTCTAACAGGTCTATGCGCCTTACTTTATCATGGATGATTTCATCCTTCATCCGGATTACCGAGCGCAACTGTTTTGTTCTGATGGTTGCTTTCATGGCTGTAGGGTTTAAAAGTTTATACAAACCACAGAGAAAAGTTCGTGCCAGAGATTTTACTTAAACTATAGTTTAAGTGTTTGACGGAGGCAGTAATCTATTTTCCCCCGCTCACCAAAACACGTTCACATGAAAGCAAAAATAAAAATTGAGAACGTACAGGAATTAATCTCCTACTCCGGTTTCGTCAAGCACAGTATCAAAAACGGGTTCCATCACTTTCTGCACCAGGTAGCCATCTGAATTAAATTTTATGCGGTAGATATTCCCGACTGTGTCAATCACAATCTGATAGAAGATTTGCCCGTTGCGCCTCACTTTTTTAATGTCATTTAAAGAGGCATTATCAAAATGCTGTGCGAGGTATACCGGTATTCTCCAGGGCAATGAAGACGCATCGTGCTTGCCCTTCTTTCGGATGCTGGTTTGTTTCATGGCAGTGTCTTGATGAATAAATTTAGTGAAGTTAAAAAACTATACGGACATATTGCATGAAGAGCTTAAGTAACTTTAGAACTTCCACTTACTGAAAAAACACAGCGGGAAACTTCTTTCTCCCTGCCGGAAATTCTGTGCAGAAAATTCCTCGTCCTAGCATATCACTTTTTCGTGCTGAGTAATTATTCGATGAGGTGTGATTTTTGCTGTAAATAATACAGTTGCTATTTGAGAAATAGCAGTAGTTAATTGAACACGTAATTAAAAACGAAATCACATGAACCCGCTGCACATTAAAAAAATACTGATGCCCGTTGATTTTTCGGCAAACTCGCTGAAAGGCCTTGACCATGCTATATTGATGGCAAAGCTCAGCAATGCGGCCATCTATCTTATCCACATGAGCGAACTCACCGTGGGCTATCTTGGAAGAGATGAATTGTTTTCCACGTCCATGCACATGCTTATTGAGTTTGAAAAAGAAATGATGGTCAGCGACAGGAAAAAACTGTTACGCCTTTCGGAAAAAATAAGAAATGCGGGAGTGGATGAAGCAGAAATAATTGTAGTGGCAGGCAAAGTGCATAAGGAAATTGTGAAAGCTGCTGATGAAATCCATGCCGACATTATCGTGATGGGCACACACGGGGTTTCAGGGTTCCGCGAAGTCATTATGGGAAGCAACACGTTCAGGGTTGTGCATGATGCGCATTGCCCTGTACTTTCCATTCAGAATCATACAAAAAATGCGGGCTTCGAAAACATCCTGGTTCCTTTACGCGACAAACCGCATTCGAGAGAAAAAGTTACGTATGCCATTCAGCTTGCAAAAATGTATGGTGCCACGCTTCATATATATGGGGTGAACACGGAAGAGGATGATTCCTCACTCAGGAAACTCCATCTTGAAGCAGAGCAGATAAAGAAAATTGCTGAAGAGCATAATGTGGAATGCCACTTAACCATTGTGACAGAAGCTTATGCCGCAGATTCGGTATTGAGCTATGCGAAAAAAATAAATGCCGACCTTGTCGTTACCATGTCAGGCATGGACAGGACAAGCATAGCGGAAATTTTTATGGGACCATTCGTGCATCAGATAATCAACCATTCACCTATTCCTGTTTTTTCTGTGCGTCCGACTTTCAACACCGATACGTTTGACCTGCGTTTTTACTGATTGAGAATATTCCGTCATGACATCCTACAATTACAGGACAGTTTCTGAAGCCGTCAATGAACTTCAGAAGCGGGGCTATTCCATTGACTTTAACGCGGAAGAAAATATCAGTGCCCTGGAACACGGAAAATATACTCCTGAAGATTTCGAAATCACGGAAGTGTACCGCTACGAAGGTGACAGCGACCCTGCAGACGAAGCCGTTGTATATGCGCTTGAATCCAAAGCAGGAGTGAAGGGAATCATGGTGAACGGTTATGGAATTTCATCGAGTACACGCGTGGGGAAAGCACTTTCCCGAATTCAGATTCGTGGTTGAGAGAAAGAGAATTATTGTCTCTGTTATTCCTTAATCTTATTTATCAGCTGTCATAAAAACATCAGCCCCCTGATTTCTCAGAGGGCCGATGCCAACATGAAAACAAAATTCTCTTTAAAAATTATTTCGGGTTATGCTTTTCGTGCGGCTGTCTTTGCTGCGGCTGTTGATTTTGTCTCGGCATTGCCGGAGGAGGTTGCCTGTCCTTATTCGGTCTTGACTCACGTTCCATCCTGGGCTGGCGCTGTGCCGGTGCTGCTTCTCTCTTTGGTTCAGGCTGCCGCTGAATCTCCCTCTTCGGTTTTTCCTGCGGCTGTTTCATTTCCGGCTTGCGTTCCTGCTGTTTCGGCTGTTCTTTCACCTTCGGCTTGCGCTCTTTCGGCTGCTCTTTCATTTCCGGTTTACGCTGCGGCTGTTTTTCTCTTAAATCATTTTTCCGTTCCGGGGCAACTTTCTTTTCCGGCTCCCTGCCTTTCATTTTGTCAGGGCCACTTGCTTTGCCGGCATCAGAGCGTTTCATGTTTTCAAGCGGAGTAACTTTTGACGGCTTGGCAGATTTTCTGTCGGAGTCATTAACTCCTGGGCGATAAACACTTACTGACTTTCCGCTTACATCCGTTTTGCCCGGCTTGTTGTGTTCCCTGATGGATGCAGTATTGAGTTTTGCGTTTGCTGCTTTTTCAAAATCTGCTTTTGCTGGACCGGCACTGTATCTCTTCCCCTCAAAATTGCCTGTGTTCTCCACTACATTAATGCTCTTCACATTTGTGATGGTAGTGTTGCCTCCAAGTGCGATGCGGTTTCCGGAATAAACATAATAATTATTACTAAACCCGTTCACCGTCATATATCGCGGAGAAGTAAATACCCAATAGTTAATGGGCGGATAATAACCCACGCTGAAAGAAATTCCGGGACCCAATGGAGCCCATCCGTAATAACCCCCATAATGTCCCCACGTTACCCATGCTGGAGCCCAGTCATAACCCGGAACCCATAGCCAACCGTAGTACGGGTCATAGAGCCATGAGCCATAGTGAAACGGTGCCCAGCCCCAATCATAATTTGACGCCCACATCCATCCGGCATCTGTGAATACCCAGTGACCGCCTGAAAAATATGGTCTGAAACCGGATGCGCGCGGAATCCACACATATCCATAGCTCGGGTATGAAACCCATGCTCCGTAGGGTGAAAGATTATCATAAAAAAACTGGAAACTAACTGATACAGGCGGTGCTGCTTTTGTCGGGATCGGTGAAATACCAATTAAGAAAATCAGCACCATCGCGCTTGCTAAAAATCCTTTTAACTTTTTCATGACATTGAATTTTAATGAGCAATAAAGCTCTGTTATAAAAGCATGTTTGCAAAAACTGCACCTTGATGTGCCACATCACAAAAAATTATTTTTTCGAAGCCGTAATTTCACATTGCGTTAATCTGCTCCTGAATTTCTCATTTCAATTTCACGTTAACAGGACAAGGCGAAATTGAAATTAAGCTATGCTTATTCATATGAAAAAATAAAAACCGAGAATTAATATCCACACTTGATGAATATTTTCCACACAATTAACTGTGCATTATCGAACAGAAAAAGAATTTGCATTTAATTAACGGTTAAAAAAATTCAGGTATAGTTTTTTCTCTTCATTAGAAATCAAATCTAAAACCTGAACATCATGAAACCTAAAAAAGTCATTGAAACAAAATTTTCCCGCATCAAAGCCGGTTCGGTATTAATAGCGCAACCATGCTGGAAGGAGCCCGATTATAAACGCGCCATAATCCTGATTACCGATTACAGTGCGCACGCGGCAAGAGGAATTATCATTAATAAAGCAAGCAACATTCATGTGTATGACCTCATGGATGAGCCGGGGCTGAGAATTGACAAGATGCTTTACTACGGTGGTTCTGAGTCCATGGAAATTATTTCATACATACACAACATCCCGTTCATACCAGAAGCAGATTATTTCGGCAACGGAATTTATTTTGGCGGTGACCCAATAAGTGTCGAAGAATTAATAAAAGAAAACCGAATTGATTTAGACAAAATGAAATTCTTTGCCGGGTCAACGGCCTGGAGTTCGGGTGAGCTTGAACACGAAATTGCAAACAACCGTTGGTGGGTAAGCGATATTAGTTCGCGTGAACTTTTTTATTCCGTACCGGAAAAATTATGGACACAGAAACTTATGCTAAACGGAAATATGTTCGGCTTGTTTGCTGAAGAATTTGACCCGTCACTTAGTTGAAATTTTTAACAGAGAATTTAAAACAAATAATAAAAGGAGGAATCATGAAATCAAAAAGAAAAATTTTACTTGCCGCTTTTATGCTGTCAGCAGTTATGGCGAGTGCGCAAAAAATTGAAGGCGGAATTATGGGAGGTGTTTCAACCGGCTCGGTGAAAATATCTGAGATTCCTAACAGCTTCACCAATGTCATTAAAGGAGACAATATCGTTGGCATCGAAGGCGGCTTTTTTATGAAACTTAATGCAGGTCCGTTTTACGGAAAACCGGAACTATTTCTGAACTACCGTTCGGGAAAAGTGGATATGGAAAACGAAACCGGTGAAGCGACACAATCAACATTGTTCAAAATGAGCCGGCTCGAAATTCCGCTGATGTTCGGTCTTGAACTTTTTAGTCCTGTTGCTATTGAACTCGGTCCTGTTTACAACCGCGTACTCAACGTCACGGAAACTTTCGAGAGTGACAGGATAAGCATCAGAAAGGGAGGGCTGGGCTATCGCCTCGGAGCAGTTGTTGAATTAGGAAGGGCGAATCTGAGCATTCACTACCAGGGATTAAAACTCGGCTCTTCGTCATCTTATTCCGAAGCAACCTACGACTCACCAAGCGAATTAATTTTCGGAATCGGGATACAGTTGGGGAAATAAAAGCTCTAGAACAGTGGCTAAGTTTTTAGGGCTGGTCGAAATTTATATTGTACAACCTGTATATGTCTTTAATCAATCCTCAGATGGATAATAAAGCGGCTTCCTTTTCCTTCAAAGCTTTCGACTTCGATGCTTCCACCGTGGCTCTCGATGATGTTTTTCACGGAGGGCAATCCCAACCCGGTGCCGCTGGTTTTTTCGGTATAGAAGGGTTCGAAAATTTTGTGGAGTATGTCGTGCGGGATTCCTTTGCCGTTGTCTTCGAAAATCACTTCGCAGAAGTTGCCGTATGTGGTGATGTAAATTTTGAGAATGCCCTTTGCCGGCTCCATGGCTTCGACAGCGTTGATGATGAGGTTGAGAAAAGCGGTGCGGATTTTTTCTGCGTCAAGCATGGGGGGTATGATGCCGTCTTTGTAAATTTTTTCCACGCGGATGTTGTTGAGCACAATCCTGTCGTTCGCACGTGCAAGGGAGTCGTCAACGAGGGAATAAATGGTGTGCCGCGAAAGTTCGAGTTCGGAAGGGCGGGAAATATTGAGCATCTCCGATATGAGGTCGTTGATGCGTTTGGTGTTGCGCTCGATGATTTCGATGAAGTGTTTGCCGGATTCGCTTTCGGATACAAATTCAGAATGCAGCTGCTCGGCAGAGAGATTGATGTTGGTGAGCGGGTTGCGGACTTCGTGGGCGAGGGTGCGCGCCATTCGCCCGGTGAGGGTAAGTTTTTCGGCACTGATAAGCAGTTCGGTTGCTTTCTTCTCTTTGCGGTGCGCTTCGAGGTAATTCAAACATAGTCCTGCAAACGGAATAAAGTAGGCAGCCGCGTTGAGGAAATGAGAAATGTTAAAGCTGTTGTCATAAAGTTCGAGCGAACCGAATGTCATATACATCTGCGCAGCCGTTGCAGGAATCATGCTCAGCATTATGGACTTTGAAAAAACCGTGGGCAGGCGCTCGCAGTATTTCGGCAGAAGATAGATGGCGGCAAAGAGATAGACAGCGAGCGGAATGAGTTCGAACTGGCGCGCGATGTTGCGGTATGGATATGCCGCTGCAGATACGTTGCTGCTCAGGAAAAGAAAAACTATGGTGGCGAAAGTCAATACGGCAAACACTACAGCC
>DATDOJ010000092.1:0-2758 GCA_035293345.1 Bacteroidia bacterium | reverse complement strand
TGTTAAGAAACATAGAGCAATACAGGCATGAACTCGAAAATCTCATGACAGAAAAGTTTCAACTCTTTCCAACATAATTTTCCTTAAACCTGATTTCGTTAAGTATAGATGAAATTTACCTCAGAAGTAGATAGAAATTTTTCTACTGCAACGCAGTTGGAAATCTTATTAGCAAGCTCTTGATAATCTATCTGTTAATCGCAGAATAGACATTTGAAATTAGTCAACTGAAAAATCCGGGTTCAAACTGTTTGCTCCTGGAATGGAACCTTTACACAGTTAATTGGACACTTTACAGAGTTTGTTGGGCATGCTCAATAATCACCATCGACAACCGAGGTAATACATCGGACAATCAAATTAACAAGTTCGACAGCCGTAGTATTACATTGTACAGTCAAAATATCGCTATTGACAGCCGTGGTATTACAACGTACAATCAAATTATCACTATCGACAATCGTGGTATTACAACGTACAATCAAATTATCGCTATCGACAGTCGTGGTATTACAACGTACAGTCAAATTATCGCTATCGACAGTCGTGGGATTACATCATACAGTCAAATTATCACTATCGACAGCCGTGGTATTATATCGTACAGTCAAATTATAGCTATCGACAGGCGTGGTATTACATCGTTCAATCCAATTATCACTATCGACAACCACTTAAACAAGCTGCCTTTATAAACACATCAACCGAACAATGCGTAATAGTTCCAAAAATTTATCTTTACCCCGATGGACTACGGCATCTCCCTGCTCAGCGTAATTCCTCTCCGCACAGAACCCTCCGACAAAAGCGAAATCGGCACGCAGATTCTTTTCGGGGAGTTAATGGAAGTCACAGGCAGGCAGGAACAGTGGCGGAAAGTGCGCTCTGCCTATGACAGCTATGACGGGTGGCTGGACGGCAAGCAAATCACCCCGCTCAGGACAGAAGATTTTTTTATTCTCAGCAAAGCCGAAACACCCGTTACCATGGATGTGGTACAGATTGTAGTGTACAACCGCAGTCACATGATTCCCGTTGTGCTCGGAAGTTCGCTGCCCGGGTTTAATGGAAAAAAAATTTCCATCAGCGGCACAGAATATATTTACGAAGGCAATGTGCGAAGCGGAAAAGTGACGGATAAAAAATTCATTGTCGAAAATGCCTACATGTACATGAACGCTCCCTATCTCTGGGGCGGGCGCTCGCCATTCGGAATTGACTGTTCAGGATTTACTCAGATGGTTTACAAACTCTGCGGCATCAAGCTGAAGCGCGATGCAGCGCAGCAGGCAGATGAAGGTGTAACCGTTCACCTGCTCGAAGAAGCCGAGCCGGGCGATTTGGTTTTCTTCGACAACCAGGAAGGGCGCATCGTGCATTGCGGAATCATTCTTCCCGGGGAACGCATCATTCATGCCAGCGGGCATGTGCGCATTGACCGTCTCGACCATCACGGCATCTTCAACACCGACACAAAAAAGTATTCCCACCACCTGCGGCTGGTGAAACGAATTTTTTAATTCCGGAAAGAATAGTTTTACGCTATGGCGCGAAGTCGCTGAGAATAAGTTAAATTTTCTCATTGCGAACTCCGCGCCTTTGCGTGAAATTTCCTTATTCTAAAACTTCAGAATAAAATTCTGCTTTGCAATTCCTCTCCTGAAAAAAACCAATCCAACGACAAACAAATCAATCGTGATGGATACGGATGGATGCAGTTGAATTTCTTTCCACGCCTTCTCCATGTCAGCGCTCCAGTGAATGTCATCGAAGATGAAAAGAGAATTCTCATTTGCCTTCGCAAGACATTGCTCGAAGTATGAAAGAGTCGGAACGCTCCTGTGATTGCCGTCAATGAAAACCAAATCAACAACAGAAATTTTTTCAAGTGCGTGCGCAAGCGTACTGCCAAACTCTCCGGTGATGACCTCAACATTGTTTATTTCTGCTGAATAAAAATTTTCTACCGCAACTTCAGCCGTTTCAGCACTCCCCTCAAGTGAAATTACTTTTGACGTTGTAGAACCGAGTGCAAGCGCTGTTGTTCCGATTCCGACTGATGTCCCGAGTTCAAGAATAGTTGCAGGAGAAAAATATTTCGAAAGGCGGTAAAGCAATTCTGCCTTTCTAATTCCTGAAGCGTAATGCCGCATAATGTAACTCACACTTGATTCTCGCTGCCTTGATTTTCCCCCGGCTGTGCCATAGTCCGTTGCACTCAGGATTCTTTGATCAGAAAGCATTCGTCTCCGAAGTTGTTCAAGAGTTTTTTTTATCGCTGCCTCTGTTTCACTTCTGATGGTTTTCCTGAACAACTCAAAAATAAAAGGCGAATGAATTCCATGTGCATTCAATGCATGAGTCCTGTATTTTATAAACCGAAATAAGAGAAGAATCTTTTTGAACATGGCTGATATATTCCTGAATCCGTGTTTAATCCTGAACTTTTTCTGACTAAAGTCCAAAGTAAATAAGAAAAAAATTAATTTACTTTGTCCTCTCTGAAAAATCCCATGAGAATGAATAATAAAATTATTATTTCCTTTTTTGCAGCAATGATTACTTTGATTGTTATTGATGCAAACCAAAACAATGTTTCGTCAAACGGTGGAGGAGCGCCTGCCGGAAGAACGGGTTCCCCGGGCGATGGCGGGCTGACGTGTGCAATCTCCGGCTGTCATAACGGACCGACTCCCGCCACGCAGGCAGGATGGATTACATCGAACATTCCCGGAACCGGATATGTTCCCGGCAGTAC
>DATDOJ010000091.1:0-22666 GCA_035293345.1 Bacteroidia bacterium | reverse complement strand
GCCCGTTGCTCCCTGAGGTCCCGTTGCTCCTGTATTTCCTGTGGCTCCCGTGTCTCCGGTTAGTCCGTTCGGACCTTGAATTCCTGTATTACCTGTAGGTCCAACCGAACCTTGCGCCCCTGTATTTCCTGTCGGACCGATTGGACCTGTGGCGCCCGTTGCTCCCTGTGGCGCTTCAAATTCTACCCAGTTAACCAAGTCGCTTGATGGTTGAATGGTTGAAACAAATGATGAGGCATTTTGAACAATCCACATCGAATTGACCGTTGGATTTCCACTTGCCGGAGCAAAAACATAATCACTTGGGTTATAAGTTGTAGATGAAACCCAGGCGCCCCTGTTTGTCAATCCTGTTCCCGGATTTCCCTGCGGACCAATCGCACCGGTCGCTCCTATTAATCCTTGCGCACCCGTATCTCCTGTCGGACCAACCGGTCCTTGCGACCCTGTCGGGCCGGTTGGTCCGGCAGCACCTGTAGTTCCGGTTGCTCCCGTAGTTCCGGTTGCTCCGGTGATACCCTGTGAACCGGTTGCACCAGTCACCCCTGTTCCTCCGGTTATTCCTTGCGGACCGATTGCGCCTGTTGAACCTGTTGCTCCCGTTACTCCTTGTGAACCTGTGGGGCCCGCTGCTCCGGTTGCTCCTTGCTGACCAGTTGCACCGGTGGTTCCTGTTACACCCGTATTCCCAATTGCCCCGGTAGCTCCTGTTGGTCCTGTCGGACCTGAATTACCAGATGCTGCATACAACGCATACGGAACAGTGAGCAATTGCGACTCGCCCATGTTGACGAAATTGTTTCCTCCAGCAGGATCCATTTCTGCATTCAGGTAATGATTCCCCGAACTCCAGACAATAAAATTAAAATCTCCTGACAGCACAATGCCGTCTCCAATCTGTAAAGTGAAAAGCCCGAACTGATTTGTTGTGACGTTATGTCTTTCCGAGTATAAAATCGGACCTCCGCTTCCGTCAAGAATGCTGAGGCGAATGGATATATTCTGTGTTGCCAGAACAGTTCCTGAAGCATCCCTCGCTACCGCCTGGTAGTTGATTCGGTTAGTAACCTGCGCATGCAGAAAACTGCTGCCGGAAAAAAACAGTTCGAATAAAAATAAGAGTAATATTTTTTTCATGATGAGTAATTGTGCTCGTTGCGAATATAAACTCAAGAGGGGATTTGGTGTTTTAAATTTCCCTGCAAAGTATTAATAAAGCAAAAGTAAGTCAAATATTATTTGGTATTACAGTAATATCCTGATGCGAACATATAATATTTCTGTAGAATTGACGTTTTGCAGTTGAGCAAGTTTTACTATTATTGCGCTTCCAAAAAAATCATAACCCCATTACTTATGAAGAATGTAAAAACCGCATTTGCAGCCATCGTGATACCGGTGGCGTTAATAATTTCTTTTATTATATACGAATTTGTTCTCGGTAATCCCGCTAACTTTATAGAGAATAACCCTGACGGAGAACCCGTAAAATTTGGCGTGGGCGGATACCTCGGCACAATTTACAAGGGTGGAATTATCGTTCCGATTTTGCTCACCATGCTGCTCGTTGTTATAACGTTTACGATTGAGCGATTCCTCACCATCAATGCATCGAAAGGAAAGGGCTCGGTGGATGCATTCGTCAATAAAGTGAGAGCGCTGCTTTCTCAGGGCGATTATACTGGCGTTATCAATGAATGCGACAGACAAAAAGGTTCTGTTGCGAACGTGGTGAAAGCCGGAATGGGAATGTATAGACAAATGGAACAGGATAAAGAGCTCGACAAGGAGAGAAAAATTCTTGCCATTCAAAAAGAACTTGAAGAAGCAACCACGCTTGAACTTCCGATGCTCTCGAAAAATCTCACCATCATTTCAACCATTGCATCCATTGCAACGCTGATGGGACTTCTCGGAACAGTTATCGGAATGATACGTGCGTTCAAGGCACTTGCACAGGCAGGCGCTCCGGATGCCATTGCTCTTTCAACCGGAATTTCGGAAGCGCTTATCAACACGGCTCTCGGAATTTTGACTTCAACCATAGCCATCATCTTCTATAATTATTTCACAAGCAAGATTGATGCGCTTACATACGGAATTGACGAAGCCGGTTACAGCATTGTGCAGAACTTTGCTGCCAAAAACAAAGTCAGCTAAGAAATATTCTTCAGGATTTTTTCGTTTAAGTAATTTCCCGGATAGCAAAGTCACATGCCTAAAGTTAAGATAGCAGTAAAGACACCAAGGTTGGACATGACTCCCATGGTTGACCTTGCGTTTCTGCTTGTGACGTTTTTCATGCTCACCACAAAATTCCGTCCTGACGAGCCGGTGATTGTGGATATGCCCTCATCCGTTTCAGAAAAAATTCTTCCTGAAAATGTTCTGATGGTAACCATTGATTCTCTCGGTAGAGTGTTTTACAATATCGAAGGGCAGCAAACAAGAAAGGACTTGCTGAATGCCTTTGGACAGAAGCATAAATTGCAGTTTACCGAAGATGAAGAACACCGCTTTGCATTACTCTCAACCATCGGAATAGCGGCTCAAAATCTGAAACAGTATTTAGGAGCGGATGAAGCACTGCGTGCGCAAATGAACAAGGCAACAGGAGGAATCCCGATTGATTCCATGAACAATCAACTTGCCGACTGGATTGTTTTCGGGTGGACGGCTGCGGTGCAAAACGCGGAGAGGCAAAACAAAAGCAAAGACCTGCGCTTTGCCATTCGCGGTGACGGACGAGCCGTTTACACAACCATCAAACGCGTAGTGGAAATATTTCAGCAGCAAAAAATCAATCGTTTCAATCTCATTACAAACCTTGAAGACAATCCGAATAAATAATTTGTGTCTTTATGGAAAATTCAAAGTACTGCATCTAAGAAGTATCACACAATAGTAATTCGTAATTCGTATATTAGTAAAGATTCGTTATTAGAAGATAACACATGGCAGAAATAAGCAACGAGCAGCAGGGAGCGGAAAAAGGGAAACATAAAAAGGTTCGTTCCAAGAAGTCGTCAACACACATTGACATGACTCCTATGGTTGACCTTGCGTTTTTGCTTCTCACTTTCTTCATGCTCTCCACCACCTTCTCCAAGCCGAAGACGATGGAAATAAATATGCCGGTGAAACAACCGGAGAATACAGACACACTAAAAATTACCAATGCCATTACATTGTTGCTCACCGATAAAAATAAAATCTTCTGGTACTTCGGTGAATTCAAGCCGGAAGAAACACAACTCGATGAAACAAGTTTTTCTCCAGACGCATCAAATAGTTTGAGAAAAATTTTACTGGACAAAAACAAAAGCGCAAACGACAGAATCCGCGACCTTGAGAAAAAATTAATCCGGGGAGAAATCAAAGACACCACCTTCAAGCGGATGAGGGTTGACATACAAGCGGAGAAGCAATCGTTGTTTGTTCTGATTAAGACAGACGATAAAGCAAAATATAAAAACGTGATTGACGCACTCGATGAGTGCAACATCACTAACGTTGGGAAATACGCTTTGGTTGACATCATGCAGGCAGAATTGGATATGCTATTGGCAAAGACACAGTAATCATGGTAAAAAATATTTTATCTCCATCGTGGGAAAATGCCGAGTGTCCGGCACGTGCAGAACTTGTCTTTGAGCACCGCAATAAAAATTACGGAGCATATCTCATTCGGCTTTTATATCCCGACCGCATCAAAAGGGCATTTATTTATGCTGCCTTCGGATTTATACTCGCCATCAGCGCGCCCGTAATTTCAGAATGGATAAGCAGCAAGGCAAAAGAAGAATTCAAGGCAACAAAAGAGGTGGAAATTACTTTGACCGAGCCGCCACCCCTGGATGAAACACCTCCGCCTCCGCCTCCGCCTCCGCCACAACAGTTGAGAGAGACAGTAAAATTCACTCCGCCAAAGGTTGTGGATAAGCCGGTGGAAGAAGAACAGCCGCCCCCGCAGGAAAAACTTTCGGAGACAACCGTGAGCACTGAAACACAAGAAGGCGAAAAAGAAATTGAACTTCCGCCCGAACCGGTGGTGGACCCCGATGAAGGAAAAATTTTCACCATCGTGGAAGAGATGCCTTCGTTTCCCGGAGGTGAAACAAAACTATATGAGTTCATAGTGAGGAACACTAAATATCCTCCTGTAGCACGCGAGAATGGAATCACCGGGCGTGTGTATGTTACTTTTATCGTAGGAAAAGATGGCAAGGTAGGTGACGTGAAGGTAGTTCGCGGTATTGGAGCAGGGTGCGATGAAGAAGCAGCTCGGGTAATCAAATCATTCCCTGTTTGGTCAGTAGGAAAGCAAAATGGACGTCCGGTTCAGGTTCAGTTTACAATTCCGGTTAATTTTACGCTCAAATAAATCCCTTTTCCGCTGCTGCTGTAAGGGTTTCTACAGCTAAACAAGCCATTTTTAATGTAAAATGCTAACTTGGTAACACAAGTGAGCTAATGGTTTCTATAAACCATTGCGTGGTTTCTATAAACCATTATGTGGTTTCCATAAACCATTGAGTGGTTTCTATAAACCATTGCGTGGTTTGTATAAACTATTAAGTGGTTTCCATAAACCATTGAGTGGTTTCTATAAACCATTGAATGGTTTCCATAAACCATTGCGTGGTTTCCATAAACCATTGAGTGGTTTCCATAAACCATTAATTCCCATTTATCGGGAAAAGAATTACTTTTTCTTGACCTTTAAAGAGTTTTTAAGGAGGGCAGTTCATAATTCTCACATTCGTTCAATACAACCTTTCGGTAAATTTTCAACTGAAATAAAGATTAAATAAATCATCTTTGTGCCCCGCGCCCAAAAAAGCGGGAACATTGATTTTTCCTTGTCAAATCATTTAATCTTTTTGAAAGATGAATACCCACAACAAACAATCTACCGGAGAAAAGATGCGATTCTATTTTATGTTTTTCATGTCCTTTCTCTACATCGCTGCCGGAGCAGCCCTGCTGACGGTGTGGAAATTTGAATCGCTCACCGACTCGAACCGGAAAATTATAGGAGCCGTTCTGGTTGCCTATGGAATTTTCAGGATTTATACTCTCATTAAAAGAAGGCGGCAATGAAAATTTTATACGGGCAAAAAATGTGCTTGCGGAATTCTGCATTCTGCATTTTGAGTTCTGCATTTTTGTTCTTTTCGTGCACCAACACAGTTGTCCGAGAAAAAGACACTCCCGTTTCCGGAAGAATAAATATTGCGGTTGATGAATCCTATCAACCGTTTATTTCACAGGAGGTGGAAGTATTCAACAGCATTTACACCGATGCAACCATCAGTGCAAATTATGTTGATGAAAACACAGCGGTGGCAAGTTTGCTGAACGATTCCGTGCGGCTCATCGTGGCGAACAGAATGCTTACCGGGGATGAATCGAAAGTACTCGAACAGCATGGCATAGTTCCCCGCGCGACAAAGATTGCCGTGGATGCCGTTGCCTTAATTGTGCATAATGAAAACCCCGACAGTTCGATGACGATGGAATCATTGCAAAAAATAATTCGCGGTGAAATCAGAACATGGAAATCTGTCAGCGGAAAATCACTGTCCGACAGCATTGTAATTGTCTTTGACAACAGCAGTTCATCCAATGCGCGATATATGAAAGAAAAATTTCTCGGGAGCAATTCTTTTCCGGCAAATGTGTTTGCCGGAAAAACAAATAAGGAAGTGATTGACTACGTTGCGGAACACAAACGCGCATTAGGTGTGGTTGGCGTAAACTGGATTAGTGACTACAGCGACTCGACCGTGAATGATTTTCTCAGTAAGGTTCGGGTTGTATCTTTGCCGCCCGCTGATTCAACCATGACAGACACTGAATTTTACAAACCCTACCAGGCATACATTGCTTTGAAAAAATATCCGTTATTACGCGATGTGTATATAATCAGCAGGGAAATGAAAGCGGGACTTGGCACGGGCTTTGCCTCCTTTGTGGCAGGCGACAGCGGACAACGGATTGTGAGAAGAGCAGGACTGTTGCCGGCAACAATGCCGGTGAGGTTAATTCAAGTGAACTGAAAAAGAATGAAAAAGAAAATAAAAATAACAGGGATGAAAAAGGCGCTCGTGGTTTTTTGTTTTGCTATTTCCGGAAATGTTTTTGGACAAGCGCTGAAAGACGCAATCCGGTTAACAGTAAACGAGCAATATGAAGAGGCAACACAGATGTTTATTCAATTGCTTCAGAAGGAACCTGCCAATGCCACGAACTATTATTATTTCGGAGACAACTACATCCAGCAGGAAAATCTCGACTCGGCAAAAATTATTTTTCAGAAAGGCGCAGAACGTGATGCAAAAAACCCGTTGAACACAATCGGGCTTGGCGCTGTGCTATTGTATGATGCAAAAGCTGCAGAAGCAAATACGAAAGCGGAAAAAGCGTTCCAGGCATACAATGCATTGAAGATTAGTTATGACAACAGCGCTGACAAAACAGAGCGATTGCGGATAGAAGGCGAGATTGCACTAACGAATTTGGAAAAAGCAAAATCAGACGCGGACAAGGAGAAAGTAAAACTTGACGAGGCGAAAGTAAATTTCGACAAAGCGCTCGTGATTGCCGGAACAAAAAACTCAATTGTTTATATTGAACTTGCAAAAGCATGGACGGACTCTCCAAACAAAGACCTTGTGAAAGCATTAGAATACATTGACAAAGCCATTGCGCTTGACCCGCGCAGTGTTGATGCATACATTGTGAAAGGCGATATTTATACAGAACAAAACCAGGGAACACCCGCAGCGGAAAATTACAACCGGGCTCTCGACCTCGATAAGATTTCTGTGAAAGCAATTTTAAGAAAAGCGATTCTTTACAGGCGCACCACGAGTTACGATGTTGCCATCGCCACGCTTGAAGAAGCAAACAAAATTGACCCGTCATTTGCACCAGCGTATCGGGAACTGGCCGAAAATTATTTTGCAAAGCGCACCAAAGACGGTCTTGCAAAAGCGATTGATTACTACAACAGGTATCTCACGCTTTCAAAAAACAATTTCAGTGCGCGGCTACGCTATGCTCAGTTTTTATTCATTGCCAAAGAATATCAAAAAGCGCTGACGGAAGTAGTTCAGCTTACGCAACTGAAGCCCGATAATATTTACGCTCAGCGCATCAAAGCATATTCCAGTTTGGAAACGGGCGACTACAAAACAACGAAGAGTACGCTCGAAATTCTTTTTCAGAAATTAGATAAGAGCAAAATTGTTCAGAAGGATTTGGAGTATTATGGAAAATCATTGGCGAAGACAGAGCAGGATTCGCTCGCTATAATTTATTACCGGCAGGCATTTGACATGGATACGAGCCGGACGGATTTGCTTTCCGAAATCGGAAATGAATTTTATAAGTTGAAAAAATATAAAGACGCTGCTTCTGCATACAAAGAGAAAATTAAAAGTAAAGCAGGAGTTGCAGTGATGGATTATTTTAAACTCGGGCAGTCATATTTTTTTGACGGTCAGCTTCAGAATGCCGATACTGCATTTGCAAAGCTGAACGAAGTTTCTCCGAAATGGCCAAGCGGGTTTTTGTGGAGAGCAAAAACAAACAGTTTTATTGATTCAACAAACAAGGCATGGCTGGCAAAGCCATTTTATGAAAAGTATATTGAAGTTGCTTTATCTGATTCTGCAGGCGCATCCAGGTATAAATTGAGTTTGATTGAAGGGTATCATTATTTAAGCAACTACTATGCTAACAAAAATGAGTTTGATATTACCAAAGAATATCTGAAAAAGATTCTTGATCTTGACCCTGAAAATGAGATTGCGAAGAAAGGACTTCAGACAATCCGGGAAATGAAGGAAGAAAAGAAATCCCCTCAGAAATAATCACCTCTTTTCATCGTCATTTTCCGAATACGAATCCGGCTCTTTCCTTGGAGGAGTGATTAACACTTTCCAGAAAAAATAAAATGTTACGGCTGTGATGATTACTTCGGTAATCACCATCATTAATAATGCAGTTGAAGTCATGATGTGAATCTCCCTTCTCTCATTCGTTTTTTATATGCAACATAAACAAGATACGCAACCCCGAGCCACACCAACAGCAAAATTATTCGCGCAACATTTCCATAAAACATTTGCTCGTTGAGCTGCGTGATGACTGTTTCGTCCGTTGCAGCGGCAAGCTGGGTTTTGATGTCGCTGTTTGAAATTTTATTTACGATACCCGGAATGTTGCTGATGAAAACATAAAGCAAAATGACAGGAGTGATGTATTTAATAATGAAGCGGAAAACAGTCGGTACTTTCATGTCGGAACCGGCATTGATTTCTTTCCATCCTTTATCCATTCCGAACACCCAGGCGAAAAGAATTATTTCCACCATGGCGAACACAACGAGCGAAACCGTTCCTGCCCAGTAATCATATTCATCAAACACTCCTTCGTTAAAAAATAAAACGGTCGGCAGACCAAGTACAAGAATCGCGGCTCCGAAAGCCCATGCTGAGCGCTCGCGTTTCCATTTAAATTCATCCATCATAAATCCCATGCAAGGAGTTCCCATGGCAAGCGATGAAGTGATGCCCGCAAAAAACAAAAGTCCGAACCAGAACACTCCGCAAATCACAGCAAGTGTTGGTCCCCATTGTTCAAACAAGTAAGGCAGCGTCTTAAATCCGAGACCAAGTCCACCGCTTTGTGTCATCTCCACTACTTTATCAATGCCAAGATACCCGACTGCAATTGGAATGATGATTGAACTGCCAAGAACAACTTCAACAAACTCGTTCATCCACCCTGCGCTCATGGCGTTCAAGGCAATGTCGTCTTTCGATTTCACATACGAAGCGTAACATTGAATGGACCCCATCCCCACGCTGAGCGTAAAAAATATTTGCCCCGCGGCAGCGAGCCAAACCTTTGCTGTCCAGATGGAAGAGAAATCAGGGTCCCAGAGAAAATTTAATCCTACGCTTCCGGCATTAATCGCTCCGTGGTCACCGGCTTTCATTGTGATGGCGAGATAGGCAAGCACTGCTCCGAATAAAATTAACAGCGGCATTCCAATCTTAGATGCGATTTCAACTCCACCGCTTAATCCTTTCGAAAGAATCCATGTGTTGAGCAGCAAACAAATAATCCAAAAGACAATTGGCTCCCAACTGCTGAGCGAAACATATTGTCCGAAAACAGCAGCAACCTGTTCCTGTGTTTGTCCTGAAAAAGTTCTTGAGATGGAATGCCAAACCCAAGATAGCGTCCAGGATTCGAGATAGCAATAGTAAGCAGCTACAGCGAGGTTGGTGAAAATTCCGAACACGCCAATGTATTTCCAGAATTTTCTTTTGTCCATCGAGTCGAGGATGAACGGTGTGGAATGGTGTCCGTGCTTTCCTCCGAAGCGACCCATGCTCCACTCCACCCACAGGAGAGGAATTCCCATGAGCAAAAAACAAACGAGATAGGGAATAATGAATGCTCCTCCACCATTCTGAATTGCCTGCACCGGAAACCGTAGAAAGTTTCCGAGCCCGACAGCATTGCCCGCCATTGCCAGCACCAGACCGACACGCGTGCCCCAGGATTCTTTTGACATAGAAAAAGTTTAGTGCGTCAAATATAAATTAGTTTACAAATCCTGAACGCGGAAGCGAAAAAATGTTTCACCGATTGCAAACAGGATTACTGAACAATAAATCTTATGGCAGCAGTTTCTCCGGCAGCACCGGAAATCATGAGCAAATAAATTCCTGCAGAGAATTTATTTTTATGGAGTCGGAAATTTTTATTTCTGTTCGCTTCATTCAAAATCATTTTGCCGCTCACATCATAAACCTGAAATGAAACAGGGTTAAAATTTTCTGACAAAATAATCACATCAGAAAAATCAGTCATCGGGTTGGGATAAAAAGCAACGGAAATTTTTTCTTCGGGATTAATTTCTAAAACACTGAGGAAAAGGAAATCAGTATAAACGGCTTTGGTGTAATTCACATAGGCATGAACTCCGTTATCGTATTGCTGATAGATGCTTTCCGTTATGCTGAAGTTGGCATCATACATATAAAGATATCTGTATTCATACGTAGTGTCCCATGCGCCAACAGGGATGTTCCAGGTTTCATCTCTTGCTCCGGTCTTGTTAAATTGAGTATCGAAGAAAACAGAATTCCTCGCATCATTCACCCAACTGCCGGAAATATATTGATGAAATAATTCTATGCTGCCACCAAAGCTGTCATAGGTCGCATTAACCAGACGCTGGGAATTCACCCATACGCTGCCGTTCCAGGTTTGGAAAATGTAGCTCTGTGGTCGCGATGTTGCAATGTCGCCTGTCCAGGTATCCCAAACAACGGAGATGGTCTGGTTGAAATTAACAAATGCACTTCCGTTCCAGATTTTAAAAACGGTTTGTGTGTTTATGTTGGACACATCATAAGTGTAGTCCGTTTGCGAGGTATTCTGCCAGTTCAATGTTGATGTATTCCATGATTCGGCAATTGTTTGTGTAATCTGGTCGTTCGTGTTGTATGTATTTGTTTTCTGTGTGGAGTTTATCCATGCCGATGCCATTCCGTTCCATGTCTGCACAACCTGGACAAGAATTTTTCCTGCTCCGTTATATGTGTTTTGAAACTGGTCCCCACCGATGATGTTCCATTGCGAGCCGCCCCATGTCTGATACTCGTGGCGAATTGTCTGGTTGTAACTGTCGAAGACAAAGGTGTCACGATAAATGTTGAGCCAGCCCGCTGACCATGTCTGGTAAATTGATTCTATCACACGGTCACTGGTGTCATAGGATGTGAGCGTACGTGCGATTAAGGTATCGAGATTGTCTTTACGGGTTGCGCTGCTCACCAGCCCGGGTCCTGCATAGGTATATAATGTGGTGTCTGAAAAATTCCAGTTAGAATTCAATGTGCTCCAGTTGTAGTTGGTCGCTTTCGCAGGATAAAAAAGCGAAGTTGTCATTCGGGCATTCCGAGCAGAGGCGGAATTGCCTGTTACCGTTACGGCATTCTTCCATCGATGATAAATACCCATGAGTTCACTGGATCCCGCGCTGCTTCTTTCCGTGTGTGACTGGGCAACGGTGAAAAACACGCTCAGAAGAAACGCGGCAGTCAGAAAAAGATACTTACGCATGGAATTGGTTTTACACTATACGATTAAAAAAGATTCAGCCGCTCCATCAACGCATCTTTATAAGATTTACCGACAGGAATCCGGTGTCCTTCAATGACAAGAATGTTTTCTTCAATGGACTGCACTTTTTCTACCTGAACAATGTAGGAACGATGCACACGTGCAAAAGTCAGTTGCGGAACACGCGATTCAATATCCTTCATTGAACTGTGAAGCACGTACTGTTCTCCTCCCGTAATTTTCAGTATCACATAGTTGTCCATCGCTTCAATGTACAGGATATCTTTGAAATTCACGCGCACAAATTTCGCGTCCTTCTTTACGAAGAACCCGTTCGAAGAATAAATATTTTCAAGGAAGCTGATAAGATTTTTTTCCGTTGCCGAAGAAGGCGCTCCGTTGTTTGCGCCAGCCGATGTCAGGACAATAGCCATTCCGCTACTGTGCAGGGGACTGGTATTTACAGGAAAAGTATTGACGATGACCTTGCTTCTTGCCAGAGTCATTTCCATATCTTTATTCTGACCGCTGTTTTTTTCATCCGGATCGAATAATTTCAGAAAATTATTTTTAGTGATTTCGTCAGACAGCTTCAGCACCGACTCAATATCATGCCCCACCACTTCGCTTCGCGGAACTCCGGCAAGAAATTCAGCTGTGCGGTTAATGAAAATAATTTTCCGCATCGCATCGGTGATGATGATTCCCTGTTCGATGTTGTCAAGCGCATCGGCAAAGGTGTTACTCTTGCTTCGCTGCTCAATGTCGCGGGAATATTTATAGAGCGCAAGTTCAACGGTGGTTCTGATATCGTCTTCACTGAAGGGTTTTATGATGTAACCATACGGTTCAGCCATTTTTGCGCGGTTCAGTGTTTGTTTGTCAGAAAAAGCAGTGATAAACACGAATGGAATTCCGTAATCATGCATGATGTGTTCGGCAAGCTGGATGCCGTCCATCTCCCCTTTAAGGTTGATGTCGAGCAGAACAAAATCAGGGCGGAGAAACTCAAGCTGCTCCAGCGCTTTCTTTCCGGAAGCAAAAGGGTCCGTGGTTTCGTAGTTAAGTTTTTTGAGTATGCGCTGCAAATCTTTTGCAACTATCATCTCGTCTTCTACAATCATTACCTTTAATTTCTTTGTACTCATGCAAAAAGGTTTTCGGTAAATTTAGGATTACGAAAATACAATGTCCTGTTAACGCGGGTAGGTAAAAGTAATATTAAAAATTGTTCCTCCATTACGATGCATTTCAACCTCCCCGTTTAACTGGCTTGTGAGGGCATCTATCAACTGCAATCCGAGGGTAGTGGGATTTTTTAAATCATATTCTTCCGGAATTCCCTTCCCGTTGTCCTGAACAGAAATATTGATTTCATTTTCTCCTGAAATTTTCAGACGTATGATTATTTCTCCTTCCTGTCCGTCAGGGAATGCGTACTTCAATGAGTTGGAAACAATTTCATTGATCAGCAGTCCGCAGGGCATGGCGGTGTCCAGGTCAAAGGCGACATTATCCGATTCAACAGTCAGCTTAACCCGGCTTGCCGCCTCGGGAAACGATTGAAAGATATACTGGCAAAGTTTTTCAACATACTCAGCAAAATCTATTTCACTGATTCCTTCCGACTGATAAAACTTTTCATGCACCAATGCCATAGACCGAACCCGGTTCTCCCCTTCCTTCACCGCTCTCAGTGTTTCTTCGTCATGAATGTATCCTGATTGCAGATTCAACAAACTGATAATGACCTGCAAATTATTTTTCACCCGGTGATGAATTTCTCTCAGCAGAATTTCTTTTTCATTCAGCGATGATTTTAATTTTTCTTCGAGTTCTTTATTGGGCGAAATGTCAGTGTCAACGACTACAAACTTCTTCAATACATCATCCTCAAAAATCGGGGTGAGCAGCGAAGAAACCCATCGCCTGTTGCCTGATGAATGAGAGATACTCGATTCAAAGCGGACTGATTTTTTCTGTGAAAGACATTCGTCCAAATCTTTTCGTATATCGGGATAGAAATTTGTTTCGGAAATTTTTTTTCCGATCAGTTGAGAATTGGCACATGTGCTGTCATTCCATCGCATTCTTGAAAATGCAGCGTTGGTCCACTCTATCTTTTCATCAGCGTCTATAATCAATACTGCATTATCAGTTCGGCTTGCCACGATGGAAAGTTTTTCCAACTCAATATTTTGTTCGATGAGCTGTTTTGTCCGCACGTTTACCTTTTCTTCAAGTAACATCCTTTCACGCTCGTAATTTTTGGTACGGAGCTTTATGTAAAGGTAAATAGTGAGAATAAAAAGTATTGTGGCAATGAGAACCACAGCAAGGTTTATCCAGAGGTTCTGATTGGCAGGTGGTGATTGAAGAAGTATGTGCAAGAGAGCCATCTACGACTTTTCAATTTTATTAAACACTAATATTAAACTGGAACTTTCGCCAGTAAATAAAGCACTAACATTAGAAATTAATCCGATTAAAATTGCTTTCAAATTACTGATAATGAAATAACTACGCATATATCTTTCGCTCAATATTGAAACATAAAACGAATCGAACACCATCGGTTTTATTTTCATAAGCTTAAATCCTTTTGACTCAATTATTGAAGTGAGCGATTGTTTATTAAAGTGAAACAAATGCCTGGGCACATCATATCCTGCCCAAGTCCTTTTATAGTGTTTTGCATCGAAAGAGTTATGGTTTGGAACAGCAATTATGAGTACCCCGTTTTCTGAAAGCATATTTCTTAGTTTCAGAATTGTTTCGCCAAGGTCGGAAATATGTTCAAGTACGTGCCAGAGAGTAATTACTGAAAAACGCCCCTCTCCTATTTCTTCTATTGATGACAATAGATTCAGATTGTTAAATTGTCTTGCCGTTTCTCTTGCCTGTGCTGATGGTTCAACTCCAAAGCAACTCCACTCTCGTCTGCGACACGCAGCCAGAAAATCTCCTGTCCCCGCCCCCACTTCAAGTATTTTTTTCTCATGCGATTGTTTTGCTTTTTCAACCAGATTCAGTTTCATTCGAATGTTTATTTTTTGTACAGCCCTGTATGCAGCCGAAAACAAATCGGAAGATTTTTTATTGTGCGACAAATAATTCTCTGACTTGTAGTATTTCGAGTAAAGTTCTCCCGGATCCGGAAAAGGATGAGTGAACAGAACTTTACAGTTTAGGCATTCATAAATGTCGAATGAATCTCTTGTCAGGAAGTAGTCCTTTGTGGACAGATGTTTCTTTACATTTAACGAACTGCAGTTTGGGCAAATAATATTGTTCATGCCTTGCCCTTGTGAATGTTTCACGTGAAACGGTTAGCGTCCGAGATAAACCAGCAATACGGAAATGTCTGATGGCGAAACTCCGCTGATGCGCGATGCCTGCCCAAGCGTCCGGGGGCGGATTTTACTGAGCTTTTGCCTTGCTTCAATAGAAATTGATTTTAGTTTCGCATAATCAAAACTATCAATAAGAGATATGTCTTCGAAGCGTGTGACTTTCTCGGCATAGTTCTTTTCCATCTCAATGTATGAACGGTACTTTAAGTTAATCTCGGCTTGTTCAAAATATTCACTTTTATTAATTGAGGAAAAGAAATTATTCACCACCGGAAGTTTTTTAATCATCTCATTAATGGTCACCTGCGGACGAAGCAGCAGATTTATAAGTTTTGTTTTTCTTTCTATCGGGGTGGTATCGAGCGATTCAAGCATCGGATTTACTTCTTTTGGTGTAATTGAAGTTAGATAGAAGAACTCTTCTATATCTTGCACCTTTTCCAGCTTTTCAATAACCGCCTTTTGTTTTTCTTCGCTTGCCAAACCAAGTTGATAGCCGTAGGGGGTAAGACGAATATCAGCATTGTCTTGCCTGAGAAGTGTTCTGAACTCTGCCCTTGAAGTAAACATGCGATAGGGTTCATCTGTTCCTTTGGTCACTAAATCATCAATAAGTACTCCGATATATGCTTCTGAGCGCTTCAAAACGAAATCCTCGAGCGCATTTATTTTCCGGTGAGCGTTTATGCCTGCCATAAGACCTTGACAGGCAGCTTCCTCATAGCCGGTTGTGCCATTTATTTGACCTGCAAAGTACAGATTATCAACAAGTTTAGTTTCAAGTGTTGGTTTTAATTGAGTGGGAGGGAAGTAGTCATATTCAATGGCGTAGCCGGGCCGAAACATTTTTACGTTCTCAAACCCTGGCATTTTGCGGAGCGCTTTGTATTGAACTTCCTCTGGCAGCGATGTGCTGAAACCGTTTACATAAACTTCCACCGTATCCCATCCCTCGGGTTCAACAAAAATCTGGTGCCGCTCTTTATCTGCAAAGCGGTTAATTTTGTCTTCAATAGACGGGCAATAACGCGGACCTATTCCCTGGATGCGACCAGCGAACATAGGACTTTGCTCAAATCCTTGTTTCAGTTCATCATGCACGTCCTCATTGGTATAGGTGATGTAACATGAACGTTGATTTACTACCGCCTTTGTATCTGTGAATGAAAACTTTCCCGGGTTTTCATCGCCTTTTTGTTCTTCCATTCTTGAATAATCTAACGAGCGACCATCAACACGGGGAGGAGTGCCGGTTTTCATGCGCCCGCTCTCAAAGCCAAGGGAGAGAAGCTGTTCGGTGATTCCGGTTGAAGATTTTTCACCTGTTCTTCCTCCCCCGAATTTCTTTTCACCGATATGAATTATTCCATTTAAAAAAGTTCCGTTGGTGAGCACAACTGCCTTCGCTCTGAACTCCAGACCCATTGAAGTCACTACTCCCTTGACACTTGCCCCCTGTCCTTTGTCACTTATCAAGCCCACAACCATGTCCTGCCAGAAATCTACATTAAGAGTTTGTTCCAACATCTTTCTCCACTCAATAGCAAACAAAGTTCTGTCGTTCTGAGAGCGGGGGCTCCACATGGCGGGGCCTTTTGAACGGTTCAACATGCGGAACTGAATGGTGGTTTTGTCAGTCACGATTCCCGAATATCCGCCCAGCGCATCTATCTCCCTCACAATTTGCCCTTTGGCAATACCACCCATAGCCGGGTTACAACTCATCTGGGCAATGGTTTGCATGTTCATTGTAATAAGCAAAACCTTTGATCCCATGTTTGCCGCGGCTGCCGCGGCTTCGCAGCCGGCATGTCCTGCGCCCACTACTATTATATCATATTCGTTGTGCATTGCTATTACGAGTGCAAAAGTAGGGAAGTTAAACGTTATATGTTATACGGTAGAGAGTTTGGTTGAAAAATAATTTACGGATTTGATAATAAAGTTTTACTTTTATCATTGAGAAAACAAAAATCTTTTTTAAAAATATTTTTTCACTCTAAAAAAACAAAACCATGAAAAACATTTTACTCCTCGCTGCAATGTCATGTTTCTTGATTATGCAGACAAAAATTGTTTTCGCCAAACCATGTGAGCCGCATCTGACTTTAACTCTTTCACCTGTATCTGTTTCATCAGGACCACTCACACCATACAATTGCATATATTATTTGTTCCCAGGCGATATAATTGTGGCACAGTTTTATATCAGCGGTTCCAACTGCAGCTGCGGAAATTATGCCTGGTACTTAGATGGAAATTTAATTCAGCAAAATACTTCTACCATTAATGCTTTTTTACCGGGAACATATAATTTTAAAGCAACATGCTCTGGGTTTCTTGCTCCTCCTGAGGTATCGTATGTATTTATTATTAAGCGCCCTCCTTTTCAACCTCCTCCCGGCAACTGGCTTTATATCATCAATGCGCTGAGTGGAACCTACACCGGGCATACAGGCATCATTGATAATTACAATGCGCCATGCAGCATACTACTTACTTCTTATGCTGAATCTGTAACGGAAAATCCGATGACCGGTTTTCCGGTTGACTGGTATCTCGACAGTGTATATCAATTTACTAAAGGCGGTTCAGTCCAATTCGATCAGCCGGGATTAATTTATTACAGAGTGAATCCGGCTTATAATTTGTATTGTATAAGTCCAATACAATTTTCAACCACTTCATCCACATATAATAAATTACATATCAATGTGCTTAATGGGACATATATTCAAACGACTCATGATACAGTGATTTTTAATATCGCTGACAACGACTCCCTGATAATTAAAACAACTGAAACTAATGATTGCTGGGAAAGCAGAGATATTGGCGCTCAATGGTTTATTAATGATAACTTTTATGGTTCTACATTGCCGGGCGAGGTTATCTCCATCAGGCAGTCGGGGTTAATTACTGCCATAGATACAATCAATAATTTTATTTCCAACAACAAAGTTTTACTGACAATAATTCCACCAACTTTAAATATGGATTCTTCCGACCATTTGAATTTACGATACAAAATCTTCAGCATCTACGGGCAAGTTATGGAACAGGGCGATGCTCATGACTATGGAATACTAAGAACTAAAAATGCGCAGCACACATTGCAACCCGGAATTTATTTTGTCATTTATTCCGATGCACTCGACAACCGCCAGGTGCTGACGGATAAAGTGTTTGTGAGAAAGCAGTAATCACTCCACCATAATCTTCTCCGTGTGCTGAAAGTCGGGCATGGAAACGGTGAGGAGATAAACAGAGCAGGGGAGACCTGCACTAAAGCGAAAAGTCAGATGTTCATTATCGGTGCGCACGATGGTTTGTTCGCGCTTGAGAATTTTTCCGGTGATATCGCTCAGGTAAATATCGGCTCTGTGGTTTCGCAAGCCGGTGAAAAAGATTTGAACCGAATTGCCTTTGACTAATGTGGGCGCTATAGCAACAGACATTCCGTTTGCCGAAATATAGAGAGCAATGGTTCCCGAGAAATCGTATTGCCCGTTGAAGTCGGTTTGTTTGATGCGGTAGTAGTTGATTCCTTGCGCGGGCGAGAAATCGGTGCTTGCATATTCGCGGATGGTGGTGCTGTTGCCCGCCCCGTCAATGGTGGCAATGCCGGTGAAACCCTCTCCATCGGGCGATTTCTGCACGGTGAAATAATCGTTGTTGATTTCCGTTGCCGTTGCCCAGTTGAGCCGAACAACATTTCGCGCATATCGTCCCTCAAGATAAAGCCACTCTACCGGAAGCACCGTAACAGTGCCGCAGATTTCTCCGCTGCCGGTTAGCGAGCCGCCATAACTTATCGTTCCATCGCCACACACAGGATAAGTGCCGTTGATGGTTATGTTTCCGCCCACGGTGAGTGTGCCGTCAATATCCACATAGCCGCCACCGCCAGTCACGCTGAAGTTGCCGCTCACGCTCACCGAGCCGCCACTCTGGATGATGAAGATGACCGCGCCCGTAATGCTTGCATTGCCCGTAACATCGAGTGAGCCGCCTGCGCGGATAATTAAATCGGGATTGCCGCTGAAGTTCATGTCGCAACTGATGGAAACGGCATGGTCTATTTCAAAGGTGTTGTTTCCCGAAATGGAGCAGGGAGAACAAGAGCATGGCGCGCTGCCGGCAGGGCTTCCGCTGTGGCTGGTGGTGCTCCATGTGTTAACGTCTGTGAAATCGCCATTCTGCCTGCTGTAATAGGTGGTGGCGCCAAAGGCGTTTGCCGTCAGAAAAAATAAAACAATAAGTGTATGAACAATTAAACGTTTCATTAGGCGCTTTTATGCATATAGACCTAAACACAACGCTTTGTTTTATGTTGTGGACAGTTAACAGACAAGCAAATTTTTGCTGTCCCGAAATCATGGACAATACCCGCTATTAAGAATAAGTATAAATTATTCCGCAGCGGGCTCAATAAAAAAGGGAAGTGAATGGCTCACCTCCCTTTTTGCATCGGCTGTAAAGTGTTTCAGGAAGCAGCAGGGGAACTGCTCTTTCCGCCATAGACCATGGCAACGGCAATGCCTGCTATGATGCTCACCAGAATTCCGTTGGCAATGAAGAAGCACGGCACTTCCCACGTGCCGCCCATGGAGGCATGCATGTGCAAACTGCCGGGCAATGAATAAACCAGCCCCATGAGCAAGCCGAACTTCATCCCCTGGCTCATGGCAGTGCCCTGCTTGAAGCCCAGCGGATAAATCCAGGCGAGCAGCGCCCCGTAGCACAGCTCGGCAAAGCCATGCATGGGAATGTTTTCATCGCTGGGCGACTTCATGTTCTCCATAAACCAGTCCTTGAAGATGACTCCGAACCAGAGGGAGTTAACGACAAACAGTGCGACAAATGCCGCAAGTGTTGCAAGAAGAAATTTTTTTGTGTTCATGATTTTTTCTTGTAAACATAACACCGCTTTCAGCCCGCGGCTAAAAAATATTCAGAAAGTTTCGCTCAGGGTTATCAACAGGGGCAAATCATCGGGAGCATCAATGTTTATGCGCCCTCTTTTTTATCATGCCGCCCTTGGTGTCTTTCACGCTGTTCATCACCACGAAAGCATGGGGGTCAATTTTTTCGATTTCGGTGTTGAGCTTGCTCACTTCGAGGCGGGTGATGACGGTGTAAACAATATCCACCTCATCGCGGTGTCCGTGTGTGCCGAAGCCGCGTTTGCCTTTGAAAACAGTGACGCCCCGCCCTAACTTTTCCGTTATCATCAGCCGCATCTCTTCCGATTTAACCGAAACGATGGTGACGCCTGTATATTCCTCGATGCCCTCGATAACGAAGTCGAGCGTTTTGGATGCCGAAAGATAAGTGAGCATGGAATAGAGCGCTGTTTCAACAGAAAGAAAATAGGCAGCCGCAGAAAAAATAATGATGTTGATGATGATGATAATGTCGCCCACCGTGGTTCCCGCTTTGCGGCTGACGAAAATGGCAAGCACCTCCGTGCCGTCAAGCACGGCACCGCCACGGATGGAAAGCCCGATGCCGGCTCCCAGAAAAAATCCGCCAAAGACAGCCACCAGCAATTTGTCGCGCGTCACTTCGGGAAACTGAATCAGTGCGATGGCAGCGGCAAGCCCGATGATGGCAAGTGCCGCCCTGATGGCAAATTGCCTGCTCACCACGTTGAATCCGAGAACGAGAAAAGGAATGTTGACGAGAAGGAGAAGATAAGAAAGCGGGATGGAGGTGAGTTCTGTTATCAGAAGCGAAATGCCTGTTGCCCCGCCATCAATAAATTTATTGGGAACCAGGAAACTTTCCAGCCCGAAAGCCGCAGAAGTAATTCCCAAAGCAATAAGAAAAACATCACGCAGAAAAGTGAGAACCGTAATGCGCAGTTCGCGGTAGCCGCTGGCAATTTCAAAAGGCGTGTAGTCCTGTTTGCGGTGCGACTTCCTGCCCTTCTGCCGCAGAACGGTTTCAATAATTACCTGTGTGAATATCGGGTTCATCTTTTGCAGTCGGGTTTACCTATGCAAAGATGCAAACATTTTTCCGCTGCGAAGGATTATGAGTGGCTGGCAAACTCACCAAACCTCATAATGAATATTGTTGAACACCCCGTTGGTGATGACTATCGTTGTATAAGAATTTCATTTCTTCTCTCTTAGTTTACTTTCTCCAAAACCAACAACATCCCATCGCTGTCTTCAATGATTCTTTTTTGCTTGCCGTATAGAAACATGCGGAAATGGTATGGCTTATTGTTGAAAATAAAACTAAAGGAGTGATTGTCTGTGTTACGTGTCCAGGACACGGTGGTCATTCTGCCGTCTTGAGTAATGATGAGAGAGTCCGATAGAAAATTCAGTTCAATAATATCTGCATGCTGCCAACTGCTGCTGTCATTTGGATTTGTAGGATAAACACACAGCCCGCAAACCCGCCAGCCGGCCCGGTCAATAATTTCGGTGGCGCAAGTGGCTGTCCATTTGCCACTCATATAGAGGTCGGAAATATATCCCTTATTTTGTCCCTGTGCGCGGGAGAAAATTAAACCCAGAATTAAAATCAATGTTGCTTTAGTTTTCATGACAGGTACAAATCCTGTGGAGCAAATTAGTTGTCAGAGTTTAATAAGCTTATCCTTCTTTATCACACTATTGTTTCTCCGCAGTTCATAAAAATATATTCCCCGTTGAAGTTGCGATGTGTTCATCGTCAGCGAGCCGGTGAATTCCCGTTGCATGACTTTGGCTGCGTGCATGTCATAAAGGATTATTTCACACATATCTCCATGGGCTGACGTTATACTGAACTCATCCGTAACCACGTTGCCGCTGACTTTAACAGAAACATTCCCATTCCCCTCGACCGATGTTGTAATGGTTTCCGTAAGGCACACTCCGTCAATGCCCACATAATTCTGTGATGTTGTCTCAAAGCGAATCTCCGTCAGCGAAGTGGTGGGCGTGAAAAAAAAACATGCCGTCTCCCAGGTATATTGTGTGAAATCAATCGGAGTCGTAAAAGAAAGCACGCTATTTAAATAAATATTTATTCCTACAGGACCATCATAAAGTTGAGAAGAGCAAACTATTCCCTGCGCTGCATATTGAAAGCATAATGAATAGGGTTGCCCTGCAGTCAGTGCCGGTATTTGCGATATTGATTCATTACCATATATATTTTGCCATGTGCCTCCGTCAGGCGATGCAAGGGGTATGCCCACCCAAACATAACACGGAGTGCAATTGAGCGGACCGTTTTCGTCATTCACATCCGGGGTACTCGTGCTATTCCAGCCCGGAGCTGTCACCGCTTCGCCTTCAATGCTGTTGAACGAACTATTAGTCAGCAGGCTTAGTTTACACTGTGCATTAACATTGCCGCTGCCATAAATGCAAAGCAGCGCTGTAAGTGCGCCTGAGAGAATGATTGATTTTTTCATCGGAGTTTTTTTTGTGAGCGATAAACATCTGCTCACAAACCTACAAAAGTTTTTTTGAACGCTTCTCCCGACTTTCAACTTTGAACTCTATTTCTTCTGACGCTCGAGCACCTCAATTTCAATTTTCAGCCGCTCGTTTTCTTTTTCCAGTTCGCTGATGCGCACAGCCAGCGCAGGAGGTGTTTTTGACGGAAACTCTGCCGGAAGCTCCTCGGCAATGTCGCGGAAGAAGTTGTACTTAAGCACCTGGCAAATGGTGAACACCGTATCCACCTGCATGGTGGGTTTTTTAAAATATGAATTCACGGTGGTGGCATGCACACCCTGTATGCGCGCCCATGGCGCCTGGTATATGCGCTTTGCTTTGACATGCTTTTTAAGCATTTCGCCTATGTGAGGCGCTTTTTTTAAGTTATTTCCCATTTTTGTTATGTCTTATATAATTAAATTAGTCATTACATATAATTTAATACAGCATTTCATATAATTTTATTAGTCACTTTATATAATTAGATTAGTCATTATATATAATTTAATACAGCATTTCATATAATGAAATTATATGTTTTATATAATTCCATACAGCAATTCATATAATTAAATTATATATTTCGACCTATTAAATTATATACTTTGCTGTATTGTATTATATACTTTGCTGTATTATATTATATATTTTGCTGTATTGTATTATATATTTTGCTATATTAAATTAGTCAAAGCATCAATAAAAACCCATAAA